>CANOFI010000020.1 GCA_947565255.1 uncultured Lachnospiraceae bacterium | reverse complement strand
GTGAGGAAATGACCCCTGATGATATTCTTTGATGAAAAAGTCCAGGTGGATATTCTGGAGTATGATGACATCAACGACAAACTGATTGCTGAAGGAAAAGAGCCGGCAGAAGGAAAGCAGGTGATGCTTGGTATCACAAAAGCAGCTCTTGCGACAAATTCCTTCCTTTCCGCAGCTTCCTTCCAGGAGACGACCAAGGTGCTCACCGAGGCGGCAATCAAAGGGAAGAAGGATCCTTTAATCGGTCTGAAGGAGAATGTAATCATCGGTAAGTTGATTCCTGCCGGTACGGGAATGAGAAAATACCGTTCTGTAAAGCTTGACAGCGATTACAAAAAGATGATAGAAGACATTGAGCAGGAATACGTGCAGGCTGATTTTGCGGAGGAACCGGAGGATACACAGGATGTGTCTCTGCTGGATGACATTGATGAGTTTGATCTTGATGAGATAGAAGAGGATATGACGGAAAAAAATGGGGAAGCAGAGACAGCAGTAACCCTGGGGGAAGAATTTCCAAATTTGGAATAAGTGAATTTTCTGTAGAAAGCGGAGTATATTAAGGAGGAACGAACGGAAATGAGTGTACAGGTAGAGAACTTAGAGAAAAATATGGCAAAGCTTACGGTAGAAGTTGGAACTGAAGAAGTAGAAAAAGCATTGGAGGCTGCGTATAAGAAAAACAGGAGTAAAATCAATGTTCCCGGATTCCGTAAAGGAAAAGTCCCACGTGCAATTGTTGAAAAAATGTACGGTCCGTCTATTTTTTATGAAGATGCGGTGAACGTTATGATTCCGAATGCATATGCAGATGCGGCGGAGGAAAGTAAGCTGGACATTGTCTCACAGCCGGATATTGATATTGTACAAATCGAAAAGGGAAAGCCGTTTATTTTTACGGCGATGGTTGCAGTAAAGCCGGAGGTTATCCTGGGTGAATATAAAGGCATTGAGATTGAAAAAATCGATACCGAAGTAACTGAAGAAGAAATTGATGCAGAAATTAACAAAGAAAGAGACAACAATGCAAGAACGATTACGGTAGAAGACCGGGCAGTGGAAAAGGGAGATATGACCATCATTGATTTTGAAGGCTTTTGCGACGGCGCTGCTTTTGAAGGCGGAAAGGGAGAGGATTATCCTTTAACTATTGGTTCCGGTACATTTATTCCTGGATTTGAGGATCAGCTGATAGGAGCTGAAATTGGCAAAGAAGTAACAGTGGATGTGACATTCCCGGAAGAGTATCAGGCAAAGGAGCTGGCAGGAAAGCCGGCGCAATTTAAAGTAACAGTAAAAGAAATTAAGATAAAAGAGCTTCCCGAGCTGGATGACGAGTTTGCAAAGGATGTCTCCGAATTTGACACATTGGAAGAATACAGGGCTGATGTAAAGAAAAATTTAGAGGAGCAGAAAGAAAAAGAAGCAGACAGTAAGAGAGAAGAAGCAGCAATTGACAAGGTCATTGAGAATGCGCAGATGGAAATACCGGATTTGATGGTGGAAACGCAGACAAGGCAGATGGCGGATGATTTTGCAAGAAGAATTACCCAGCAGGGACTCTCGGTAGAACAATACTTCCAGTTTACAGGACTTAACCGTGAAACCTTCTTAGAGCAGATGAGGCCCCAGGCGGTCAGACGGATTCAGTCAAGGCTTGTGTTAGAGAAGATTGCGGAAACTGAGAATATTGAAGTTTCAGATGAAAGGTTCGATGAAGAAGTAGAGAAAATGGCACAGAACTATCAGATGGAAGTGGATAAGGTCAAAGAAATGATGGGTGAGGCGGAGCAGAAACAGCTTCGCGATGATCTGGCTGTTATGGAAGCTGTAAAATTGATCAAAGAAAGTGTAAAAGAAGTGTAGCGGAGGAGGTCTTTTATGAGTTTGATACCTTATGTCGTTGAACAGACAAGCAGAGGAGAGCGTTCCTATGACATTTATTCGAGGCTGTTGAAGGACCGGATTATTTTTCTTGGTGAAGAGGTCAATGAAACAACAGCAAGCCTGATTGTAGCACAGCTGTTATTCTTAGAGTCGGAAGACCCATCCAAGGATATTCATCTGTATATCAACAGTCCAGGCGGTTCTGTGACCGCAGGAATGGCAATTTACGACACGATGCAGTATGTGAAATGCGATGTGTCTACGATGTGTATCGGAATGGCCGCAAGCATGGGTGCATTTCTTCTTGCAGGCGGAGCAAAGGGAAAGCGCTATGCACTGCCGAATGCGGAGGTGATGATTCACCAGCCGTCAGGCGGAGCGCAGGGGCAGGCAACGGAGATTAAGATCGTTGCGGACAGAATTATTCAGATGCGCAGCAAGTTAAACAAAATTCTGGCAGAAAACTGTGGACAGCCTTTGGAGAAGGTTGAGATTGATACGGAGCGGGATAATTATCTTACAGCAGAAGAGGCAAAAGAGTATGGTTTGATTGATGATGTTGTATCTACAGACAGAGAAGCGTAAAAACAGGAAAACTCCTATTTCGTTCGAGTAGGAGTTTTTCATCTATAAATTTTGTGTGTAAAAAAGGAGTTTTAAGAGGTGAAGCTATGACAAATGGCAATATGAATAAACTGGCAAGATGCTCTTTCTGCAACCGTACACAGAATCAGGTACGGAAGCTGATTGCCGGACCAAACGGCATTTTTATATGTGATGAATGCATTGAAGTGTGCTCAGATATTATCGAGGAAGAACTCGAGGAAGCATCCGATGAAATGGATATTAATCTGTTAAAGCCAAAGGAAATCAAACAATTTCTGGATGAATATGTGATTGGGCAGGATGAGGCTAAAAAGGCGCTTGCCGTCGCTGTTTATAATCATTACAAGCGGATTGCATCCGGCCGGGATTTAGGCGTTGAACTGCAAAAAAGCAATATTCTGATGCTGGGTCCTACGGGTTCGGGAAAAACCTATCTTGCACAGACGCTTGCAAAGATTTTGAATGTTCCGTTTGCAATTGCAGATGCAACATCTCTTACGGAAGCAGGCTATGTCGGTGAGGATGTGGAAAATATTTTACTGAAAATTATTCAGGCCGCTGACTATGACATTGAGAAGGCGGAATATGGAATCATTTATATTGATGAAATTGACAAGATTACTAAAAAGTCTGAAAATGTGTCGATTACGCGCGATGTTTCGGGGGAAGGCGTGCAGCAGGCGCTGTTAAAAATTTTAGAAGGTACGGTAGCGTCCGTTCCTCCCCAGGGCGGAAGAAAGCATCCGCACCAGGAGCTGATTCCCATTGATACTACGAATATTTTGTTTATATGCGGCGGTGCATTTGACGGTCTGGATAAGATTATCGAGGCGCGGCTGGACCAGACGTCCATCGGATTTCTGGCAGAAACATCAAAGAAAACCGATGCAAATGTCGGGGAACTGCTAAAGCAGGTGCTGCCGGAGGATTTGGTAAAATTTGGTTTAATTCCGGAATTTATCGGGCGTATTCCTGTAACGGTTTCTCTGGATTTGCTGGATGAGGAAGCACTGATTCGGATTTTAAGAGAACCGAAAAATGCGCTGGTGAAGCAGTATCAGAAGCTGTTTGAGCTGGACGGCGTGCGTCTGGAATTTGAGGAAGACGCCATGAAGGCGGTTGCGCATGAATCTGCCATCCGCAAGACAGGCGCCCGCGGGCTTCGTGCAATTATGGAAAAATCAATGATGGATTTGATGTATGAAATTCCGTCTAACGAAGAGATCACATCCTGTTACGTGACAAAGGAACTGATTGAGAAGACAGGGGAAGCACGTGTAGAAATAAATGGAAGGCAAGTAACACAATTATCAGACAGGAAAGTAGATAAGGCGGATGATGAAAGTGCATAGAGAAAATGTAATCATAAAGGACATGCCGACGATCGCCCTTCGCGGTTTAACTGTGCTGCCGGATTTGGTCATTCATTTTGATGTCAGCCGCAGGCGTTCTATCCGTGCGGTGGAACAGGCAATGCTGACCAACCGGAAAATCTTTCTTGTGACTCAGAAAAATATAGAGGCAGAAAAGCCAGGGCGTGAGGAATTATACCAGGTAGGGGTGATTGCGACAATCCAGCAGCTTATCAAGGTGCCGAATAATATCATACGGGTGCTGGTTAAAGGAGAAGAAAGAGCAAGTATTCTGGATTTACAGGATAACAAAAAGTATCTGGTTTCCACAATTGAAACAAGCAGGGAAGTGTGGGAGGAAGAAGAGGAAAAAGAAGTAAGAATGCAGCAGGAGGCATACATCCGTGAACTGGAGGAAACTTTTCTGCGCTATTGTCTGGAGAATCCTACAGTGGGAAAAAGTGTGGCAAACCAGATCAGCGAATTTGATAATCTGGAAAAATTAATTAATTTTATTTCCATCAATGTACCTCTTTTGTATGAGGACAAGCAAAAACTTCTGGATAAAATTTATATAGAAGACCAGTATAAAATGCTGATTGTGCTGTTGCAGCGGGAGACGGAAATCTTGAAAATCCGCAAAGAGCTGCAGGAAAAAATGCGCAATAAAATTGATAAAAACCAGAAGGATTACGTGCTGCGCGAGCAGCTGAAGGCCATCCGCGAGGAATTAGGCGAAGAAAATTATACGCAGGATGCGGAAGAATGGCAGGCGCAGGTGGATGAACTGGATGCACCCGATGAAGTGAAAGAAAAATTGAAAAAGGAAATTCAGCATTTTAAATCCCAGCCGAGCGGTTCCTCTGAGGCCGGGGTCATCCGGGGATATATTGAGACTTTACTGGAACTGCCATGGAACGTATGTTCGAAGGATAATAAAAATTTAAAGAGAGCAAAGAAAATTTTAGAAGAAGACCATTACGGGTTGGAAAAGGTAAAGGAACGAATTTTAGAATATCTGGCGGTCCGTATTTTAAATGAGCAGGGCGAGCCGCCGATATTGTGTCTTGCCGGCCCGCCCGGAACTGGAAAGACTTCTATCGCAAAGTCTATTGCCAGAGCGTTAAATAAAGAATATGTCCGCATCAGTCTGGGCGGTGTGCGCGATGAAGCGGAGATACGGGGACACCGCAAGACGTATGTCGGCGCCATGCCGGGACGGATTATCAATGGGATGCGCCAGGCAGGTGTGTCGAATCCGGTTATGCTGTTAGATGAGGTGGATAAAATCAGCAGCGATTACAAGGGAGATACGGCCTCCGCACTGTTAGAGGTTCTGGACAGTGAGCAGAACAGCAAATTCAGGGACCACTTTGTAGAGGTGCCGGTGGATTTGTCAAGGGTACTGTTTATTGCGACTGCAAATTCTCTGCAGACAATATCAAGGCCCCTTCTTGACCGAATGGAAATTATTGAGGTCAGCAGCTATACGGCAAATGAGAAGCTTCATATTGCAAAAAAATATCTGGTTCCCAAGCAGCTTGAAAAGCATGGAATTTTAAAAAGCCAGCTCTCAGTCAGTTCCAGGGCATTGGAAAAGGTAATTACGGCTTATACGCGGGAAGCCGGCGTGCGTAATTTAGAGAGAATGATTGGAAAAATATGCAGAAAAGCGGCAAGGATGTTTTTGGAGGAAAAAAAGGAATCCGTCAGGGTGACAGAGAAAAATATAACTGATTTCTTAGGCAAGGAAAAATACGATGAAGATTCAGTCAATGAAAAGGATGAAATTGGAATTGTGCGGGGACTTGCCTGGACAAGTGTCGGCGGCGATACGCTGGAAATTGAAGTGAATGTTATGCCGGGAAAAGGAGAACTCAGCCTGACCGGACAGATGGGTGATGTTATGCAGGAATCTGCAAAAACCGGCATCAGTTACATTCGCTCAATCGGAGATAAATGGAAAATTGACGCGAAGTTTTTCAAAGAAAATGATGTGCATATTCATATTCCGGAGGGTGCGGTTCCAAAGGACGGACCGTCTGCCGGAATTACAATGGCAACAGCAATTCTTTCTGCTGTCGTAAAGAAAAAGGTGGATGCCAAGGTTGCAATGACCGGAGAAATTACGCTGCGCGGCAGGGTATTGCCCATCGGCGGACTGAAGGAAAAGCTCTTGGCGGCGAAGCAGGCTGGGATAGAAAAGGTGCTGATTCCGTCTAAAAACAAGAGCGACGTAGAAGAAATTTCGGATGAGATCAAAGGCGGCATGCAGCTTGTCTTTGTTGAACAGATGGATGAGGTCATTGAAGAGGCATTTGTATAATTTGTAAAATGGAAAGGCGGGCAAAGGTATTTATGATAATAAGAAGCGTAGAACTGGAGACTGTGTGCGGAATTACAAGCAGGCTTCCTGAAAACAGCATGATGGAAATTGCCTTTGCCGGTAAATCCAATGTAGGCAAGTCCTCTTTGATTAATGGCCTTTTAAACCGGAGAGCGCTGGCACGCACGTCTGCTTCTCCCGGAAAGACGCAGACAATCAATTTTTATAATGTGAACCAGAAAATGTATTTTGTAGACCTGCCCGGATATGGGTATGCAAAAGTACCGGATGATATAAAAGAAAAATGGGGAAAAATGATTGAACGGTATTTACATACTTCCAGGCAGTTGAAGGCTGTTTTTCTGTTAATTGATATCCGGCACGAGCCGTCAGCCAACGACGTCAATATGTACCAGTGGATTGTGCACAATGGGTATACACCGGTCATTATCGCAACAAAGCTGGATAAAATAAAAAGAAGCCAGCTTCAGAAACAGTTAAAGAGTATTCGTGCCAGATTGGAGGTTCTTCCAGGTACGGTTATTTTCCCATTTTCAGCGCAGACAAAGCAGGGAAGGGAAGAGATTTTGAATTATATTGAGAAGCTATCGGACGGAGAGGACGGATTTCCGGAGGAGAGGGCATGAAAAATAAATATCTGTTTACAGCTGTGCTTTTGATTGTTCTTACGGCATTTCTTGCAGCGATAACCCGGGTGGGAGGCTGGCAGGAGGGACGGAAGAAAGAGGAGTTTTTAGTGGTGACGAGCTTCTATCCGGTTTATGTTGCAGCGCTGAATGTGACAGACGGGATAGAAGGAGTACAGGTCAGGTGTCTGACACAGCCGAAAACTGGCTGTGTTCACGACTATCAGCTGACGACACAGGATATGCGGCTTTTGGAACAGGCGGATGTGTTTGTCATCAACGGAGCCGGTATGGAGACGTACCTTGCGGATGTAACCGCACGTTATCCAGATTTGTATGTACTGGATACGTCGAAAGGGACGGTTTTGCTGGAGAGCATGGAAGACCATGACCACGACCATGCGGGTGGGTCGGGGGACGATGCACACCGGGAAGGGGTGCAGGACAAACACTATAATGCCCATATCTGGATGGACATGGCAAATTATAGTGTACAGATAGAAAACATAGGCAATGAACTTGGGACAGTCGATTCCAAACATAGAAAACAGTACCGGGATAATGCAGACAACTATTTGGCGAAGGTGCAGGAACTGCAGGAGGAGTGCCGGACGCTTCTGGATGGAAAGAACAAAAGTGTGGTCAGTACGCATGAAGCATTTTTGTATTTTGCGCAGAATATGGGCTGGGATGTGGCGAAAACTGTAAATATGGATGAAAATACGGCGCTGCATGCGGCGCAGGTGAATGAAGTGCTGGAGGCAGTGCAGCAGGGACAGATTTATTATTTGTGGACGGAGGAAATTTATGGAGAGCGGCTGACACAACTGATACAGCAGGAATATAGCTGCAAAACGGTAGTGCTGGATACGCTGGTTTTGCCGCCGCAGGACAGTAAGACCGACCAGGCAGGTGAAAAAGATGCCTATCTGGCCGGAATGCGGAATAATTTTGAGCAGATTAGAAAGGCGCTTTCGGAATAAAGGAGGCTGTATACGATTGAGACAATTACAAAAACCATGCGGTCTTCATTGCATCAAGGTACATCATTTCGGAGTGACGCTGGACCATCAGGTGATTTTACAGGATGTGAATCTGCATATTCACTGCGGAAAGCTGACCGTGATTGTCGGAAAAAACGGCGCCGGAAAATCTACGCTGATTCGTGCCATGCTTGGCGAGATTCCGCATGAAGGAAAAATTGCATACCAGTACCAGAAGAAGGGATTTGTGCAGAAAAAGCTCAAAATCGGATATGTTCCGCAAGGGCTGAATATTGATAAGCATACGCCTGTGAGCGTGTATGACTTTATGGCTGCTTATCTGAGCAGGGTTCCCGTTTTTCTTCGGAAAAGCAAAAGGGTTTATGAGGAAGTCAGGCAATGCTTAAGCCTTTTGCATGCGGAGGATTGTATTGACAAACAGCTGTGCAATTTATCAGGCGGGCAGCTGCAGCGTGTGCTGATATCCCTGGCACTGACGCAGGAACCGCAGCTTCTTTTGTTAGACGAGCCGGCTGCCGGAATTGATAAAAATGGTATGGATTTGTTTTACAGCACAATTGATACTTTAAAAAAAAGCTATGACTTGGCAATTATTATGATTTCCCATGACCTGGAGTATGTAAAAAAATATGCTGACGAGGTCATTTTATTAAATAAAAAAGTATTAAAACGCGGAACGGCCGGAGAGGTTTTTGAAAGCAGGGAGTTTCGGGAGCAGTTTGGAATGGCCGCAGTCCCGGCCGGCCGGTGAGGGAGCAGGCAGGAAGGATAGGCAGCATGATTGGCAGGAGGTAAGAAATGGAGACGATATATGGGATACTGGACAGGCTGCTTCCGTTTGCGTGGATGCAGCATACGTTTATGAAGCACGCATTTCTTGCCGTTTTGCTGATGACGCCGCTTCTTGGAATGCTTGGAACGGTCATTGTGCAAAAGAAGATGGCATTTTTCTCAGATGCGCTTGGCCATTCGGCGATTATGGGCATCGCAATCGGCGTAGTCTTTGGCGTGGCGAATGTCAATGCGGTCATGATTGTATTTGCGGTTTTATTTGCTCTTTTATTAAACAAAATAGAACAAAAGCGGGCAGAAAGTGCGGATACCATTATTTCCGTATTTTCTTCATGCAGCATTGCGGCGGGGCTGATGCTTTTGTCGGGAAGCGGGAATTTTAACAAGTATTCGGGACTCCTGGTAGGCGATGTGTTAAGCATTACCGAGATTGAAATTTTATATCTGGCCGGGGCGTTTGTGCTGGCCCTGGTATTCTGGGTTTTAGGGTTTAACCGTCTGCTGGCGGCTGGTATGCACCGTGTGCTGGCGAAGAGCCGGGGGATTTCCGTAAAACTGGTTGAAAGTTTATTTGTTGTGCTTGTGGCGGTCATTGTGACGATATCCATCAAATGCATCGGGGTATTATTAATCAATGCGCTTTTGATTATCCCGGTGGCTTCTGCAAAAAATATAGCAGTAAATATGAGGGAATATCACTTTTTTTCCATTTTATTTTCTTTGTTTTCTGGTATGTCCGGGCTGATTGTGTCGTATTATATCAATGCGGCCACGGGTCCGATGATTGTTGTGATTGCCTCAGTGATATATTTTGTGACTTTTGCATATAGTAGAGTTGAATAGTAACCAAAAAAAATGAAAAAAACATAGGATGTTTGGACTATTTGTACAATTGCAATCTGAAAAAGGATATTGTATCATTAAACTGTAACAGGAAATGAGGATTGAAAATGGACGAAATGGCGGTAAAAAATTATTTGGCAGAGATAGCCGGGAAAGATTGTGTGCTGGAACAGGAGCCTATGAGCGCTCATACGACTTTTCGCATTGGTGGTCCGGCCAAATATTTTGTGCTGCCCAAAAGTGTACAGCTGTTACAGCAGGTACTGCATTTCTGCAAAAAAGAAAAATTGCCTTATTTTGTGATGGGGAACGGCAGCAATCTGTTAGTCAGTGACAAAGGCTATGACGGTGTGGTCATCCAGTTGTTTCGAAATTTTGATAACATCACAGTTTCAAAAGCAAAGACAGGAGAAAAACTGATTACGGCACAGGCGGGTGCGTTATTGTCAAAGGTTTCGAGGACTGCCCTGGAAGAGAGCCTGACCGGGTTTGAATTTGCGGCAGGAATTCCGGGAACCATCGGCGGTGCGGTTGTCATGAATGCCGGTGCGTATGACGGTGAGATGAAACAGGTGGTAAAGTCGGTGACAGCATTTGACGAGGAGGGCGGGACCGTTGTATTTTCGAATGAAGAGCTGGAGCTGGGATATCGAACAAGTGTTCTGCAAAAAAGAGGACTCGTGGTGGCAGAGGTCACCATCTGCCTGGAGGCGGGCGATAAACAGGAGATTGCCAGGCGCATGGAAGAATTGCAGATGCGGCGGAGTGCGAAGCAGCCGTTAGAGTTTCCAAGTGCCGGAAGTACATTTAAAAGACCGGAGGGCTATTTTGCCGGGAAGCTGATTATGGATGCGGGTTTTCGCGGATACCAGGTCGGCGGTGCGAAGGTTTCGGATAAGCATTGCGGATTTGTTGTGAATGCGGGAGGCGCAACGGCGGCAGATGTCATTGCACTGACGGACCAGATTCGTGATAAGGTATATCAGGAAACAGGTGTGACATTAGAACTTGAGGTACGAAAACTTGGAGCGTTTTAGCGAGGTGGACGTAAGAACATGAGAAATGTAATTGTTACCGGAATGTCCGGGGCAGGAAAAAGCATTGCTTTGAAAATATTGGAGGACTTTGGTTATTATTGTGTCGATAACCTGCCCATTCCATTAATAAAAAATTTTGCAGAACTTCTGAATATGCAGAATCAGGAAGTATCTAAGGCAGCTCTGGGTGTGGATATCCGAAGCGGACAGGCGTTTGATGAACTGGAAAAAATACTGGGCGTCATGCAGCAGTCCGGATATGAGTATGAAATTCTGTTTCTGGATGCGGCCGATGAGGTGCTGATTAAGCGCTATAAAGAGACGAGAAGGAATCATCCGCTTGCCATGGGAGGAAGAATTCAGGAAGGAATTTTCCAGGAACGGAAGAGACTGGCATTTTTAAAAGAAAAAGCAGATTATATTGTCGATACGAGCACGATGCTGACAAGAGAATTAAAAAAGGAATTAGAGAAAATATTTGTAAATAACAAAACATTTAAAAATTTATTTGTAACGATTCTATCTTTTGGGTTTAAAAACGGAATTCCAAGTGATTCCGATCTTGTGTTTGATGTGCGTTTTCTGCCAAATCCATATTATGTCAGTGAATTGAAGAATAAAACGGGGAATGATAAGGAAGTACAGGATTATGTGATGGGAATGGAAGCTTCTCACATTTTTTTGAACCAGCTGGTTGAAATGCTGCGGTTTCTGATTCCCAATTATATTTTGGAAGGAAAAAACCAGCTGGTGGTCAGCATTGGCTGTACCGGTGGGAAACACCGTTCGGTGACACTGGCCAATAAGCTGTATGAGGCACTGGAAGGAAAAGGAGAATATGGGGTAAAGGTGCAGCACCGGGATATTGAACAGGATGCGTACAAGAAGTCATAAAATAGGAGTTTGCCATGTCTTTTTCAAGTGATGTAAAGGAAGAACTGTCCCGGCACATAAGTAAAAGCCGGCATTGCCAGATTGCGGAAATTGCAGCGATTATCAGTTTGTGCGGCAGAATACGGATAAGAGAGGTGCCGCGTGGGGACGCGGCTGGGGACAGTTATTTTGGGAGCCGTTATTATTTAAAGGTGCAGACTGAAAATGCCGCAGTCGCGAAAAAATATTTTATGCTGATAGAGAAAGCATTTGGATACCATTCCGAAATTTCCGTGCGGCAGAATACGAATTTAAAGAAGACACGGATGTACAGCATTTCGGTGACGGCGCCGGACACAGCCCTGAAAATTCTGCAGGCAGTAAAGCTGTTAGACCCGGATGGGGAAATTAAGGAAAATCTGTCGGTTGTTGACAACCTCGTCATACAAAAGAATTGCTGTAAACGGGCATTTTTAAGAGGCGCATTTCTGGCGTCCGGCTCAATCAGTGACCCGAGAAAATTTTACCATTTTGAAATTGCCTGTATGGATAGCGGGAAAGCCGAGCAGCTGAAGGAATTAATACGGAGCTTTGAGATAGATGCGAAAATCGTACAGAGGAAAAAGTATTATGTGGTTTATGTAAAGGAAGGCTCCATGATTGTGGATACCCTAAATGTCATGGAGGCCTATGTATCTTTGATGAATCTGGAAAATATACGGATTTTGAAGGAAATGAGAAATTCGGTGAACCGCAAGGTGAATTGTGAGACGGCCAATATAAATAAAACGGTATCGGCAGCAGTCAAGCAGGTGGCGGATATTGAATATATCAGGGACCATGCAGGGCTGGACAGCCTTCCGGACGGGCTGTGTGAAATGGCGCAGATTCGTCTGGAATATCCCGATGCCAGTTTAAAGGAATTAGGAATGCTGTTAAGTCCCCAGGTTGGAAAATCAGGGGTGAATCATAGACTGAGAAAAATAAGCAATATTGCCAGTGAATTACGAGAAAACAAGGAGGAACAGTAACATGATCAAGAAACCAGTAGTAGTTCAGATTACCGCAGGAACGGAGGACAGGCCGGTAGCTCTGATTGTCCAGATGGCGAGTCAGTATGAGAGCAAGATTTATCTGGAGACAGAGAATAAGAGAATTAATGCAAAAAGCATTATGGGTATGATGACGCTTCGGCTGGTGCAGGGAGAGTCTCTGACGGTCAGCGCGGAAGGCGAGGATGAAGAACGTGCTGCAGAAAGCCTGGAGAAATATCTGACTGGTCAGACGGCTTCTTAAGCAGGGACACAGGGAAGCAGGCAGAGGAATCCTGCCGCAGTTGAGAGGGACTGCTGTAAAAATGACCTGGCGAACAATATATAGACCGCACAATCGGGTGGTTTGAACGATATATTGTACCGGCAGGCTGTTTTGCAGCAGTCCTTTCTTCCGGTTTTTTATATATGCAGAACATATGTTCTTACAAAAAAATCCTTTGGACAGAGCCGAAGAGGTGTTGCAGGGAATACGGTATCGTGAGTTTTTTTCAAAAATATATGAGAAATTTGTAAAAGGTGTGTGACTTTTTAAATAACCTATGCTAAAATAAAAAGTAGATTATGAATAAATGCCATTTAGCCGTTTCAGGGCTGAATGAGAGTGTCAATACAGAATGAGCAGGATGAGCAAAGGAGAGGGAACAATGGCAAAGGTATTAGGAAAAAGGCAGCTGGGTGATATGGATAACAAGCCGCAGCAGACTGCCGGTGTTGGTAATAATAAGGCTTACAGCAATATGATGGTCTATTTAAAAGAGATGAAGCTGCACAATGTCAAAAATTTAGAGCTGGCAGAGCAGATTTATCTGTTGTCTGAAAATAGTGTAGAGAAGTTAAATGAGATGCGCAATGTGCTGCTCGAAAAGATAGGAACCAATTCCGGCAAGGCGTCTTTGGAGACAGAAGAGCTTTTGCAGCGCACGGAAAAGCTGCAGCAGCAGGTCGGAAGCCTCTCCGGTCTTTTGCGTGAGGTTTATAAAAAACAGGACAGCGCTGTGAGAATGGAGGGACCAACGCCCATTGTAAGCGGCGGAATTTCCTATGAAGAGTTTAAGGAGATGCAGACAGAGTGGAAGGCATTTGAGGAACAGTTTGAGCTGCAGATGTCGAACCGGTTTGAAGATCAGGAGCAGTGTATCCGCGATGCAGTACAGACGGAGATGACCATTCAGAAGGTTGAACTCGGTGATGTGGTGCAGGCAGAGATGGCAAGTCAGAAGTCGGAACTTTGTGAAGAGGTGAAGACGGAGCTTGCGAATCATAAGACAGAATTGTGCGGTGCGGTGCAGGCAGAGATGATAAGCCAGGCGGGAGAAGTGTGCGGTGCAGTGCGCACAGAGCTGGCGGACCAGAAGGAAAAGCTGCTTGGTGCAGTGCAGACAGAGCTTTCCAGTCAGGCAGAGGAGCTGCGTGCGACAGTGCAGACAGAGTTCCTGCGCCAGAGGGAAGAAATGCAGAATGCTGCACAGACGGGGACAGGAAGTCAGAACGAGGAGCTTATGGGTGTGGTTCGTGAGGAGTTTTCCGGACAGAAATCGGAGCTTTGCAATGCGGTACAGACGGAATTGTCTGGCCAGAAGACGGAGCTGTTAGGTGCAGTTTCCATGAACCTTGCAAATTATGCAGAGGGATTGCGGAGTGATGTGCGTGCAGAGCTTTCCGGGCAGAAATCAGAGCTTTGCAGTGCGGTGGCGGCAGAACTGTCTGGCCAGAAGACGGAGCTATTGGGTGCAGTTTCCATGAACCTGGCAAATTATGCAGAAGGATTGCGCGGTGATGTGCGCGCGGAGCTGGCGAACCAAAAGGGAGAGCTGCTTGGTGCGGTGGCGGCAGAATTAGCAGATTTATCGGGCCGCCAAGAAGGATTGTACAATACGCTGCAGGAGTTTTCCGGCCAGAAGGAGGAGCTGACAGGTGCAGTAAGAGCTGAGTTGTCGGACGGTTTTGGCAGACAGGACCAAAACATCCGAAATGCGGTCCAGGCAGAATTGTCAGGTCAGGTAGATAAATTAAGCGGAACTGTCCAGACGGAGATTGCAGGACAGAAGGAGGAACTGCAAAAGGTGCTGCGAAGCGAGTTGTCAGGCCATACGCAGGAGCTGCAGAAGGTGATGGAGCAGGGAGCCTCAGGAAATAAGCAGCTGATTGAAACAGTATTTGAAGATGGAATGGAAAATCATGCAAGAACGATTAAGAAGGAAGTCAGCCTGATTCAGGAAATGATTGACAATGCGCTGGAAGAAACAAAAAAAGAAACGCTGGGAGAATTAGAAAACACAAAGAGAGTGATGAAGGGATATTCCAGAATTGCAATGTGGGCCTCATGTCTTGCGCTGATTGTTCTGTTTTTAGATCTCCTGGTCTTAAAATAAGAGGAAGGTATAAGTGGAAGTAGAGGAGACATGGCATGAATGCACAGATCAAACAGATTGTACAGGAAGTAAATAAAGCCATTAAAGGGAAGGAAGATGTGATACAGAAGGTTCTGGCGGCAATTCTTGCCGGAGGCCATGTGCTTCTGGAGGATATTCCGGGTGTCGGAAAAACCACCCTTGCGGTGGCTCTGGGAAAAACAATGGACATGGAATATAAAAGAATGCAGTTTACGCCGGATGTTCTGCCCAGTGACATCGT
>CANOFI010000019.1 GCA_947565255.1 uncultured Lachnospiraceae bacterium | reverse complement strand
GAAACATTTTTCTTAAATTTTCCGCCTGCACCTCTACCTTATCAATGGAATAAGACAGCTGTGTCAGCTTTGTGACTCCGTCTACCAGAAGCGCCACTTCATCGCTGAACTCCTCTGCAATCTCATCCAGCGTCATGACCGTATCTTCCACTACATCGTGCAGAAGTCCGGAAACAATTGTTTCCTTATCCATTTCTAAATTCGCAAGTATGATTGCCACGCAAATCGGATGTATAATATAAGGCTCTCCCGACTTGCGAAGCTGACCCTTGTGCGCACCGTCTGCAATGTGAAACGCTTTTTCAATCATGGAAACATCGGCAGAGGGATGATACCTGCGCACTTTTTCTATCAGCTCCCGGTACAAAATCTCCGGGTCTGTAAAATTGCTGGGAACATTTTTATTTTTCCCATCGTCAATAATTCCCTCTTCTATGATATTTTGATACATTTTCTCTTTCACCATACCAACCAGCCTCCTGTAAATACTGTGCCCGCCGCTACTGTTTAGAAAACCTATTACATCAATTCCATATTTTTTATATTATAAAAGCATTTACTAAAAAAATCAATATTTTTTTCTAATAAATAAAGGCAAAAAGCAATTCCCCGGAAATATCCCAAAATTCATGCTTTTGCAATTCCCATCTGTTTTATTACGAAAATTCCCGTATGGTTATCTGTAACTGCCGTCTGCCCATATATTCATTGACTGCCGGATAATACAGCGCAGATACCGAAACGCTGTTTTCCTGCCCCCGGTAGAGGGCTTCCAGCCCGCTCATGCCGAATTTATCACAGATTAAACTCTCAAACGCCTCAATACTGCCAAAATACACAGCCTCCATCACGCAGGTGTCATCCGACACCGACAGCTTTAAAATCTTCCGCTCCCGTCCAACCTGGCGGATATGTAAAATTTTCATGCCTTTTACGGCAAAAACCGGCTTCGCATTGCCGTTTCCAAATGGCTCGAGCACGTTCAGGCTTTCTATCAATGCCCCGGTCACGTACGAAAACGGCATGGCGGCATCGATATATATTTTTTCCGTCAGCTGTTCGTCCGTCAGCGTCTGGTTTTCATTCAGCTGCTTTCTAAGGGCCTTCAGGTTCTCCTTCGGCATGGATACGCCTGCCGCCATAGGATGTCCCCCGTATTTCGTAAATAAGTCCCTGCATTTTGTGAGCTCGTCGTACATATGATAGGCCTCAATGGAACGGCCGGAGCCTTTTACCATCTCCACAATTTTTCCATCTTTTCCCTCTTGGGATTTGGTATCTGTAAACACAAGCACCGGCTTATAATACCGTTCTTTGATTCTTCCCGCAATGATTCCGGCAAGACTTTCATGGCAGTCCGGTAAGTATAAAACAAATACTTTGTCCTCTTTGCAATCCGACTGTTCAATCTGTGCAGCGGCCTCTTCCAGTCCTTCTTCCGTCATTGCCTTTCTTTCATCGTTTAAGCTCTTCAGCTTTGCCGCAAGATTATCCGCCTCCTCTTTTGTGTCCGCAAGCAGAAGCTGCAGTGCATATTTTGCAGTTTCCAGGCGGCCCGATGCGTTCAGGCAGGGGCCAACTATAAATCCGATATGGTAAGAGCCCAGTTCTTCTTTTTTTATGTTGCATGCGCGCATCAACGCTTCTATTCCAGGGCATGGCATAGTATGCATTTGCTCCAAACCAAGCTTGACAATCATGCGGTTTTCATCCCGAAGGGGCATCACATCCCCGATGGTCGCCATCGCCGCAAACTGCACAAATTGTTTTGTCTCTTCTGCTCCTATCCCAACCTGCTGATACAGCACCTGAATGAATTTCCATGCAACCACCGCGCCGCAGATTTCTTTGAGCGGATAGGGACAATCCTCCTGTTTCGGGTCCACTACCACATCCGCAGGGGGCAGAAGGCTGCGGCGCATGCCTGCGGCATCCTCCTCATATGGAATATCGTGGTGGTCTGTCACAACCACCGTCATGCCCAGCCCTTTTGCATAAGCAATCTGTTCGGCAGCCGCGATTCCGTTATCACAGGTAATGACCGTGTCCTTCCCCGCCTCATGCGCCTGACGAATCAGGTCTTCATTGATTCCATAGCCGTCTGCTATGCGGTCCGGAATGGTAATGTCCGCATCCGCTCCCGCACGCAAAAGTCCCTTATATAAAATATAGGATGCATTCACCCCGTCAATATCGTAATCTCCGATAATCCGGATGGATTTCTTTTTTTCTATTTTTTCCTTGATTAATCCGGCAGCCTCAACGATTCCCTTCATCCCGGCAGGATCGTACAAATGTTCCCATCCGCCGTTTAAAAACATATCGTATGCTTCCTCACTCTCAAGCCCCCGGTTTCTCATTATTTTTGCAACCACGGGATCGATTCCGAATTTTTCTGAAAGCTCCTTAAAGTCTGCCTTTTTCATGTGCAGCATCCACTTTTTCATCCTGTCGGTTCCTTCCTGTCACACATCGCTATTCACGGCCAAATTCACTGAGCACCAGTCCTTCGTTCCGCTCCAGCGTCATGCCGACGCTCCACGCATTGACAAACAGCAGAAGCGGACGGCCTTTCAAATCCTGTATTTTTTTCATATCCGAGGTACCGGTAATCTTTGAGACATCGATTTCTTTATTTTCAATCCAGCGGATATGTTCATAGGGAAGCCGCTCCATGCGTATTTCTACATTATATTCATTCTGCAGGCGGTATTGCAGCACCTCAAACTGGAGGACGCCGACAACCCCCACAATGATTTCTTCCATGCCGGAATTCAGCTCATGGAAAATCTGGATTGCCCCCTCCTGGGCAATCTGCTCTACGCCCTTGACAAACTGCTTTCTCTTCATCGTATCCACCTGCAGCACTCTTGCAAAATGTTCCGGTGCAAACGTCGGTATTCCCTCAAATGCAAACTTTTTGCCCGGCGCACATACGGTGTCGCCTATCGAAAAAATACCCGGGTCAAATACCCCGATAATGTCTCCCGCATAGGCCTCCTCAATCATCTTTCTCTCCTGCGCCATCAGCTGCTGGGGCTGGGAAAGCCTAAGCTTTCTTCCTCCCTGTACATGGTACACTTCTTTTGACGCATCAAATTTGCCGGAACAAATGCGCATAAACGCAATCCGGTCCCGGTGCGCCTTGTTCATATTGGCCTGTATCTTAAAGACAAAGGCCGAAAAATCCTCTGAAAACGGGTCGATCTCCCCTTCATCGGAGCGGCGCGGCAGCGGAGAGGACGTCATGTTTAAAAATTCCTTCAGAAACGGCTCCACGCCAAAATTGGTCAGCGCCGAACCAAAAAACACCGGGGAAAGCTCCCCTTTTGAGACAAGCTCCATGTCAAATTCCGCACCGGCCCCGTCAAACAGCTCAATTTCTTCTTTCAGGTTCGCAAGCTGTTCCTCCCCGATGACCGAATTTAATTCCTCATCTTCTATAGAAACCGTCCGGATTTCTCCCTCTTTTGTACCCTTTTCCGTATCCGAAAACAAAGTCACTGTTTTTTCGGCACGGTTATAGACGCCCTTAAAGGATTTTCCGGACCCGATGGGCCAGTTTACCGGACAGGTTGCGATTCCCAGCTCCTTTTCAATATCATCCAGCAGCTCAAACGTATCGTTGGCATCGCGGTCCATTTTATTAATAAAGGTAAAAATCGGAATATGGCGCATCACACACACCTTAAACAGCTTTCTCGTCTGCGCCTCCACGCCTTTCGATGCATCAATGACCATAACCGCTGAATCCGCCGCCATCAGGGTGCGGTACGTATCCTCCGAAAAGTCCTGGTGCCCCGGCGTATCCAGAATATTGATGCAGCAGTCTCCATAATGAAACTGCAGCACAGAGGAGGTGACCGAAATTCCTCTCTCTTTTTCTATTTCCATCCAGTCTGACACCGCATGCCGCGCGGTCGCCTTTCCCTTGACGGAGCCGGCCAGATTGATGGCGCCTCCGTATAATAAAAATTTTTCCGTCAGCGTCGTCTTCCCGGCATCTGGATGCGATATGATGGCAAATGTTCTTCTTTTTTCAATTTCTTTCTGATAAGCTGACACAGCATTGTTCCTCCCAGTACAACATTACGTTTTTTTATTTCCAGACAGGAAGCGCCTCGCCTGCAATGTCGGCGGACACTCCGAAATACTCTGTAATTGTCTTTGCAATATCCGCAAATGTCTTTCTTGTCCCCAGATTACACCCTTCCTTTACTTTTTTTCCATACATGACAAGCGGCGTATATTCCCTGGAATGATCCGTGGACGGAGTCGACGGGTCGCAGCCATGGTCCGCCGTAATCATAAGCACATCCTCTTCTTTTAAAAGTGCAAGAAGCTCCGGCAGCCGTTCATCAAAATACGTGAGCGCACCGGCATAGCCCTCCACGTCGTTCCGGTGTCCATACAGCATATCGTAATCCACCAGATTCACAAAGCAAAGGCCCTCAAACTCTTTTTTCATGTGCTCAACGGTAAGGGCTATCCCTTCTTCGTTTCCTTTTGTACGCACCGTCTGCGTAATGCCGCTGCCCGCAAAAATATCGTTGATTTTCCCCACGCCAGCCACGGTCAGTCCGGCGTCCTTTAAAGCGTTTAACATCGTAGTCTTCGGCGGCTCTAAGGAAAAATCATGCCGGTTTGCCGTCCTTGCAAAGCTGCCCGGTTTCCCGGTAAATGGTCTGGCAATGACCCTTCCCACTCCATGTCTGCCCCGAAGAATCGCCCTTGCCTTTTCACAAATTGCATACAGCTCCTCAACCGGCACAATTTCCTCATGGGCTGCAATCTGGAACACACTGTCCGCCGAAGTGTATACAATCAAATCCCCGGTCTTCATATGTTCCTCTCCGTACTCCTTAATAACCTCTGTCCCGGAATACGGCCTGTTGCAGAGAACACCCCGTCCCGTTTCCTTTATAAACGCCTGAATTACCTCGTCTGGAAAGCCGTCCGGGTAAGTCGGAAGAGGCTCCCCTGATATGACTCCGGCGATTTCCCAGTGTCCGATCGTCGTATCCTTTCCCCTGGAAGCCTCCGCCATCCTTGCAAATGCGCCTTTTGGCTGCTCCGCGCCCTCCATCCAGTCAATTCCGTCAATATTAAACAGACCCAGCTCCTTCATATGCTCCATATGAAAATTTTTTCCTCTGGAAGCCGCCTTCAGCGTATTGCTTCCTGCATCATGATAGCTTGCTGCATCGGGCATTTCTCCAATGCCGACGCTGTCCAGTACAATCAAAAATACCCGTTTCATATCAGACACCTCATTTTCTTTTTTTGCAAGGGGGCCGCTGCAGAAACACATTTCCCTACAATATATCGTATCCTCCGCAAGATCCTGTGGTCTGAATATTGTAATTGTGTTTGCTTCTGCAGCAGCCCCTGCACCCTGTTTCAGTTTCTTTTGTCAGACATACCCGTCTGCATCCGCCAGGCTATTTGGCAGATTTTACTTCTGTGACGATGTCCGAGGTTACTGCCAGCATTTCCTCGGTCTTATCGCCCACAATATATGCACGTTTTAACATTTCATCGTCCAGCACGCACACCGGATTGTCCGCCAGCTCCTTCGGAAGCTTTTCAACAGCAGCCTCGTTGATACATGCATAATAATATTCCTCAACCAGCTTCGCATAATTTTCCGGCCTTAACACAAAATCAATAAATAACTGCGCCTCCTTTTTGTGTCTGGTTCCTTTTACAAGCACAAATGTGTCAATGCTCAGCGGCAGCTTTTCCTCATTCATCACGATTTCCAGATCCTCATTTTCCTTCATGGCCTGAATTGCATCTCCGCTGTACATATAGGAAAATGCGACCTCTCCCCTGGCTAACATCGTACGGCCGTCGGCTGTCTGTGCGTAGGATTTGAGATTCTTATTTAAATCCAGCAAATATTCCCTGCTCTTTTTCAGATTTTCCACGCTTTTGTCCTCAGGGTTGATTCCGCTTCCCATCAGGGCGATATTCATAATCTCCTCATTGTCGTCAATAACAATGACCTCATCTTTCAGCTGCGGCTGCAGCAGATCTGTCGCCTTATTAATTTGTACGCCAGCCTTTTCCAGCCTTTTTTTATTGCCGACACCCACAGTGACCATCGCCATATACGGCACTGTGTATTTGTTCCCTTTATCATAATCCACATCTAAATACGCATCATTGATGTTATTTAAATTGGTAATTGCGTCCTTGTCAAACTCCTCGATCAGATCATTTTCTAAAAGAGCCTTTACAAAATAATTTGTCGGAACTGCTATATCGTACTCACCTTCGCTGCTGTTTAACAGTTTTGCAAGCATCTCATCGTTGGATTCATAAATGGTTTCCACTACCTTAATTCCATATTCCTTTTCAAAATCCTCTAAAATTTCAGGAACCATATACTCCGACCAGTTGTACAGATATATCTCATCTGCATACCCATTCCCATCCGCATCCTCATTTTTTTCCGATACACCGCAGCCTGCAGCACTCACAGCAAAACAAATCAGTGACATAGCCAATGCCAACATTTTCTTTTTCATTTTATACATATTCCTCCTTTTTAGTCGTCTCCCGGCCTGCCGGAAGATATACAGAATCCGCAAACAGCACAGCCAGGCAGTATCATCGGTCTGGCTGTGACGTTTCCTATAAAAGTATATAATTGAAACGGTATGCTGTCAATCTATTTTTACCTATTTTTTGTGTTTTACTTGACAACATTTCAATTATATTGTATTATTGTATTATGATTTTAGTACACAAGACCAACACCATCGGCTCTGCTGTATGGTATTGCAACGAGAAGAAAGGAGGAGGATCTTATGGGCTGGATGCTGGATAAAGACCGGCCGATTTATGCACAGATTGTCGAGAAGCTGTCTCTGGATATTGCCGCCGGACAGTATAAGCCTGGCGATAAACTGCCCTCTGTCCGTGAATTTGCCATTGACGCTGCGGTAAATCCAAATACAATGCAAAAAGCGCTTTCTGAATTAGAGCAGCTCGGCCTTGTCTATTCTAAAAGAACAAGCGGACGCTATATTACAGAGGACAGCCAGCTTCTGGCTGCCTACAGACAGAAGCTGGCTGTAAAAGAAATGCATGCGTTTCTTTTAAAAATGCAGAAGCTCGGTTTTGACAAAAAAGACGCGATAAATTTAATCGAGAAAGAGGAGGAGTTTCAATGAATTCGCTGGTGAAATGCGTAAACCTTACAAAATGCTATTCCGGCTTTTATGCACTGAACAACATCAATATTCAATTAAAACACGGACGCATTATCGGCCTGCTCGGTCCCAATGGAAGCGGAAAAAGCACGCTCATGAAACTGATGGCAGGCGTTTTAACCCCTACTTCGGGCCAGGTTTTTATCAACGGAAGGGAACCGGGCATCGAGAGCAAATTGTCGATTGCCTACCTTCCCGACTGCATGACTCTGCCGGAGCATATGACCATTTTGCAGCTTGTGCAGTTTTTTGCTGATTTTTACAGCAATTTTAACCGGGCAAAAGCGGAGGATATGCTTGCACGGCTGAATTTAAATCCAAAAAGTGTTTTCCGCACGCTTTCAAAGGGAATGAAGGAAAAGGTACAGCTGGTTCTGACCATGAGCCGCGAGGCGGACTTATATTTGCTGGATGAGCCAATCGGCGGTGTGGACCCGGCTGCAAGAGATTATATTCTGGAAACAATTATTACAAATTATTCAAGCAATGCGAGCATTCTTCTGTCCACACATCTGATATCAGACATTGAAAATGTGCTGAACGATGCCATTTTTATCAAGCAGGGCACTATCCAGCTTTTTGGCTCTGTGGATGACATCCGCGCAACCTATAACACATCGCTTGACGGTTATTTCAGGGAGGTATACAGATGCTGAGAAAATTATTGAAATATGACTTTAAAGAAATCGGACGCCTTCTTTTCCCTATTCTGCTCGGCATCCTTGTACTGAGCGTTGTGGGAAGGATTTTATTTGAAACCAGATTATTTGAAGCGCTTCCGGAAATCATACAGGTTCTTTCCATCGTTGCCTATGCGGTCGTTATTCTGGCCTGTTTTATCGGCGCGCCGATTTATTTTATTATTTTTTACTACAGAGGCTTATATTCCAACCGCGGATATATCACGCATACGCTCCCGGTCAGCACACACCAGAAGCTCCTTTCCAAGCTGATTACATCCTGCGTCCTCGAGCTGGTCAGCTTCCTTGTATGCGGCTTTTCTGTTCTCCTTTTGTTTATCGATAAAGGCACGCTTGCAAATATCCGGCGCGGTCTTGCCGACATCGGCACACATTTTAAGGCGGCTACTGATATGTCCTTTTCCCTGTTTGTCGTCCTTACAATTCTGCTTATGATTGTCAGCCTCATCGCGCAGCTTTTAATGTTTTATGCTTCGGTCACACTGGGACAGCATTTATTCCGCCAGCATAAAATTATCGGGTCCATTGTCGGCTACCTGATTATCAATTTTGCCATGCAGATTATTTATTCGCTGGTCATGATTTCTTTCGGAATGACCTCGACCATGACCGAGTTTGTACCGAACGCCAATTCGATCATAGCCATTTATGGAATCAGCGGATGCATGTGCCTGCTACAGGCGGCTGTCTTCTATTTCCTTTGCTACTATCTGATGGAAAAGAAGCTGAATCTGAGCTAGCGCGTGTCTGAAAATTGCTTTAAAAACGGGGATTTTGTATGAACGAAAAAAAAATTGTATTTACAGATTTAGACGGCACACTGTTAAACGATGAACATCTTGTGTCTTTTGAAAATAAAACCGCCATGGACGCTGCACTGAAGGCGGGACATAAAATTGTAATTGCGACCGGGCGCCCTATCGCCAGCGCAAAAATTGTTGCAAAAGAGCTTGGCCTCGTTAAGGAGGGCTGTTATATTATCGCATCCAACGGGGCCGTGCTCTACGATGCCGCCAGAGAAAAAATTCTTCAGCACAGGGGGCTTCCGCTGCGCTATGTGCGTCCTTTATTTGAGAGCGCCTATGAGGACGGACTGCATGTCCACACTTACTCAGACCATCATATTCTGAGCGAGCGCGACACGCCCCAAATCCGCTGGTACGAAAAGACCATCCGGGTACCGGCGCTGATTGTAGACGATGCAACCGCTTATCTGGAGCACGATCCGGTAAAGGTGCTGCTCATCAATTTTGACAGTAAGGAAATCCTTATGCGCTTTCAGCAGAAAATGGCGGACTGGGAACAGGGAAAGGTTACCAGCGTCTTTTCCAACGACATTATGCTGGAATACTGCCCGCTCGGCGTTACAAAAGGAAACGCAGTAAGGGAGCTTTGCAGCCTGCTTTCCATTCCTATTGCGCAGTCCATTGCCGCCGGGGATGAGCAAAATGATATTTCCATGATAGAGGCGGCCGGAGTCGGCTGTGTCATGCGCAACGGTTCGAGAGAGACGAAGGAATCGGCGGATTATATTACCAGAAATGATAACAACCACAACGGTTTTGCGGAAATTCTGGAGCGGTTTTGTCTGTAAAATGTCTGGCACACCTTCAAAAAACGGCATAGCCGCAGGACTACACCGTTTCAAATAACACACCGTTTCTTATATCACATATTCATACTCACACAAGAAGCTGTATCTCGTATTTGCGCATCCACGCTTCCATCATAATCAGATAGGCATACATCTGCGGAACTGCCATCAGCTGGCCGAACCATGGTTTCCCGTAATCAGACGGATGTTTCATCCAGTTATACAGCATTTCCTTATCCACCAGCGGCAAAATCCGGCTGTCTTTGTCCTCCAGTACCTCCCTGAGTTTATGCTTGAGCAGCTGTTCATACTGTGGATTGTATGTTTTCGGATATGGGCTTTTTTTGCGGTACAGCACCTCATCCGGAAGCAGTCCGGCCGCCGCATCCCGCAGAAGGCCTTTTACAACATTGTTGTGATTTTTAAATTTCCAAGGCACATTGTATACATACTGTACAAGCCGGTGGTCCGCAAACGGCACGCGCACTTCCAGACCGCTTGCCATCGTCGTCCGGTCCTTTCTGTCCAGCAGCGTTGTCATAAACCACCGGATGTTCAGATATCCGATTTCCCTTCTTCTCGCCTCGGTTTTATCTTCCCCCTCCAGCGCCGGCACCTGGCTGATGGTCTTTTCATAGCGGCTCTGCACATATTCATCCAGCGGCAGTTTTTCTAAGAGCTGCTTGTTGATAACCGATTTTCGCACCGACAAATCCTTTGACCACGGAAATGCCCTTGTGCGGAACGCATCCGGGTCCTGAAACCACGGATAACCGCCGAATATTTCATCTGCACATTCCCCCGACAGACAGACGGTATGCCGTTTCTTAATCTGACGGCAGAAATATAACATGGACGAATCGACATCCGCCATTCCCGGTAAATCCTTGGCATATACCGCATCAAATAACGCCTTGTATAAATTTTCATGGTCACACTGCAGATAGGTATGATTCGATTCAATTGCCTTCACCATGATATCCACGTAGGGGCGGTCCTGGGACGGCTGGAACTTCGACGCCTGAAAATATTTTGCGTTGTCCACGTAATCAAACGAATACGTATCCAAACATTTGTTCTCCCTCTTTAAGGCCTGCGCGCTCACCGCCGAAACAATACTGGAATCAATGCCTCCTGATAACAGGGTGCAGAGCGGCACATCCCCCACAAGCTGGCGTTCGATGGAATCGATTAAAAGCGCCCTGGTCTTTTCTACCGTCTGCTCATAAGTATCCGTATGCTCCGCTGCTTCTAACTGCCAGTAGCACTCTAATTCCATACCGCTGTAATCAATGATGGCCTGATAGCCCGGAGGAACCTCATGTATCCCCTGAAATACTCCGTTTCCGGTACTTCTGGCGGGACCCAGCCCAAAAATTTCACATAAACCATACGCATCGATTTTTGCATCCCACTGCGGATGGCTTAAAATCGCCTTAATTTCTGACGCAAAAAATACGCCGTTTTCTTTCTTTCCATAAAAAAGCGGCTTAATTCCAAAACGGTCACGGCACAGAAACACTCTCTTTAAACAGCTGTCCCACACAGCAAACGCATAAATGCCGTTCAGGTGCTTTCCGCAGTCCGACCCATATTCCATGTACGCCTTGAGCACCACCTCTGTATCGGAATAGGTTGAAAAGGCATACCCTTTTTTTTGCAGTGTCTCTCTTATTTCCTTTGTATTATACAGTTCTCCGTTATAAATAATGCTGTACAGCCATTCGCCTTTTTTTGCCTTCATCGGCTGCACGCCGCCCTCAATATCCACAACCGCAAGCCTGGCGTGGGAAAATGCGGCATGTTCGCTTATATAAACGCCAAAATTGTCCGGCCCTCTGTGGACAATACTCTGTCCCATCAGGCGGACAATGGATGCATGCTTTTCTCTTTCTTTTGTAAAGTCACTGGTAAAATCACAATATCCTGCGATTCCACACATACGGTCTCCTCCTTCTCTGCCTTCTACATTCCATTATTTGATTCTATGTAAAGGCTGAGGAGATTATGATGATAAATTACACAGACCGTTTTTAATAATTTCCCAGTATTTTTAATTCTGCCGCCATGCTGCCTACCGATGCGAGCGCATTCTGCACGGCCTCATCCTGCAGATTCCCCTCAAAATCAACAAAAAACCGATATTCCCAATTGCGGTCTCCAAGGGGTCTTGATTCTATTTTCGTCATATTCAGGTTGTTGAAAATAAAATTGGACAGCGCATTGTAAAGGCTTCCCGTCTCATGGGGCAGCACAAAGCATATGCTGATTTTGGACGCCTGCCTCTGATAAATTTTTTTATTGGAAACGACTATAAACCTCGTCGCATTCACATCTTTATCATTAATTTCTTCCTGCAGCACGCTAAGGCCATGTACCTTTGCAGCGTAAGGACTTGCGACTGCGGCCTGGTCCATTCTCGCGTCCTCTACAATTTTGCGGGCGGCAAGTGCCGTGTTAGGCACCTCGGCTGTATCCCACCCGTGGGCCTTGATATAATTTGCGGTCTGCAAAAGCCCCTGCGGATGGGAGCATACGTTCTTAATCTGTTCTATTTTGGTACCCGGCAGCGCCAGCAGCGCATGCTTAATCGGTATAATCTGTTCTGCGACAATGGTGTTGTCAAATCCGGCCAGCAAATCATATATGTCGGTCACACTGCCCGCTGTCGAATTTTCAATCGGAAATACCCCGTAGTCCGCATTTCCATTTGCAATTTCCTCCATGGCATCGCTCCACTGCTCCACGTGAAAGCTCTCCACATTCTCGCCGAAATACTGCCACATGGCTGCCTGGCTGTACGCGCCCTCCACGCCCTGATAGACTACACGGCAGCCGTCTGCGGGCAGGGAATCCACCATCTGAAATCCATGTCCGCCGCCCTTTCCCTGCTGCACTAACATCCCATACTGAAATCTGCGGCTCATCGCCATCAGCTGCACAAACAGCTCCCTTACACACTGTTCGTTGAACGCTCCATGCGCTTGTTTTTGTGCCCGCTTTAGTTTTTCCTCCTCCCGCTGCCTGTCCAGAACCGGTTTTCCGGTCTCTATCTTATATCTGGCTACGTCCGCGCAAAGCTTCATCCGCTGCTCTAACAATTGTACGAATTGTGCATCCAATTCATCCAATTCTTCTCTTATCTTGCCCAAGTCTAACATATAAACGCTCCTAGTATCCCAATTCTTCTCCGACTAAAATGACTTTAATTCTATGATTTTTGCATTTTCTTGTAATGACAACCTGACAGCACATACACTCCGGACTGAGACAGTCCCCGCATGCTCCTGCGGACGCGCACGGCGTACTTAAGCCGAGACGCACACCATTCGGGGGCGCCGCCATATTCTGGGTTCTTGCAATTCCTTCTTCCACATTTGAAACAAGTTTATTCATTCCGGCCACTACAATGACCTGCTTTGGACCCGTAATCAGGCATGCCACTCTGTTTCCGTTTCCATCAATATTCACCAGCTGGCCGTCCAGCGTCACGGCGTTGCTGCTCATCAGATAGTAATCCGCCATCACACTTTTTCCGTAAATTTCCCGTTTTTCTTCCTCTGTCTTTGCCGTACTCCGGTCGAGATAAGCATAGTTGCCCTTCTTCACTGCCGGTAAAATGCCGCTTTCCTCTAAAGTCACCGAACCGCCGGAGGCGACCGTGCTGCCCTCTTCCATCATCGAAAGCACCTTTTTTACCGCCTCATCCGCACTTTCGCAGTAAAATGCTTCTATGTCCCGTTTTTTCATTGCTTTTATAACGGTCTTTGCCGTATTTTTGTAGCTTTCCTGTTTTGGCGTCATTTCTTTTCCTCCCTTTCAAAAATGTGCGCGCCGCGCCGGGCACGCACATTTTTCCATCTGGTATACTGGTTATTTTTACAGATATCTGTTTTCTTATTTCAGCGGATATTTCTCCGTCAATCCCTTTACAAGTGCAAAGGCCTTTTCTTTTCCGGCTTCCTTTTCCTTCAGCACCAGTGCGATTGCCTCCGCAATCACATCCATATCGTCCTCCCTCATACCGCGCGAAGTTGCCGCCGGCGTGCCGAGACGGACGCCGCTTGTAACAAACGGGGACTGCGGGTCGTTCGGAATCGTATTCTTGTTGCAGGTAATGTGTACCTCATCCAGCAACTTTTCGGCTTCTTTTCCTGTCATTCCCACGCTTGTAAGGTCTACTAACATCAAATGGTTGTCCGTGCCGCCGGAAACAATCTTGATCCCGCGCTTTACTAATCCTTCACAGAGCGCCTTCGCATTTTTTACCGTCTGCTTCTGGTATTCCTGAAAACTGTCCTCCAATGCCTCCTTGAAGCAAACCGCCTTTGCAGCAATCACATGCATGAGCGGTCCTCCCTGAATTCCCGGGAAAACAGCTTTATTAAAGTTAAATTTCTTTGCGGCCTCCTCATTTGCAAGAATCATACCGCCCCTGGGGCCGCGGAGGGTCTTATGCGTTGTCGTTGTCACCACATCCGCAATGCCGATCGGCGAAGGATGCAGTCCGGCTGCCACAAGGCCTGCGATATGGGCCATGTCCACCATCAGGTAGGCACCGACCTCATCTGCCACCTCCCTGAATTTTTTAAAATCAATCGTCCTTGCATAAGCGCTTGCGCCGGCTATGATCAATTTGGGCTTTGCCTCCAGCGCAATTTCCCTTAACTTATCATAATCTATGAAACCATCATCGTTCACGCCGTATGGAACGATTTTAAAATATTTTCCGGAAATATTGACCGGGCTGCCGTGCGTCAGATGTCCGCCGTGGTCCAGATTCATCCCCATCACAGTATCTCCCGGCTCCAGCATTGCAAAAAATACCGCAAGATTTGCCTGTGCGCCCGAATGCGGCTGTACGTTTGCATATTCACATCCAAACAGCTTCTTTGCACGCTCGATTGCAAGATTCTCTGCGACATCCACACACTGGCATCCGCCATAATACCGTTTTGCCGGATATCCTTCCGCATACTTGTTCGTCAGCGGGCTCCCCATTGCAGACATCACTGCGGGACTCACCCAGTTTTCAGACGCAATCAGCTCAATGTGGCTGTTCTGCCTTGCCACCTCATCCGTGATTACCTGCGCCACCTCCGGGTCAACCTTTTTTACTTCGTCAAATGAATACATACCTTACCTCCGTTTATTTTTTTATAACAGGCTGCGGGTTTGCCGCACTCCTGAAAGAAATCCATCCTTTGTTCTCTCTATACCACATCATATCCATCCGGATGTGACCTGTGCCAGTTCCACGCACTGGATATAATGGTTTTTAAATCTGCATATTGCGGTTTCCACCCTAACACGTTTTTCGCCTTTTCGCTGGAAGCAATGAGTCTCGCCGGGTCCCCTGCCCTTCTCGGCGCCACCTTTGCCGGAATCGGATGCCCGGTCACCTCCCTTGCCGCCTCAATCACTTCTTTTACAGAAAAGCCCGTGCCGTTGCCCAGGTTGAAAATGTCGCTTTCGTTCCCCTTTTTCAGGTATTCCACTGCCAGAATATGCGCCTGTGCCAGATCCATGACGTGAATGTAATCCCGGATACAGGTTCCGTCCGGCGTGTCATAATCGTCGCCGTAAATCTGCACCTCTTCCCGCTTTCCGAGCGGAACCTGCAGAATGAGGGGAATCAGATGCGTCTCCGGGTTATGCGCCTCGCCGATACTGCCGCTCTCATGCGCACCGCACGCGTTAAAATAACGCAGGGAAACGTATGTAAGCCCATGCGCTTTTCCCGTCCATTTAAACATTTTTTCCATGGAAAGCTTCGTCTCCCCATAAGGATTGGCCGGTTCTGTCGGGTCGGTTTCCTCAATCGGCACCCTTTTCGGCTCCCCGTACGTTGCCGCCGTCGATGAAAAGACAATCTTATTCACGCCGTGCGCCACCATGCTCTCCAGCAGAACCTTTGTTCCGCACAGGTTGTTGTCGTAATATTTCAAGGGCTTGCTCATGCTTTCCCCCACAAGGGAATTTGCCGCAAAATGAATGACGGCTTCTATCTCCTCATTATCAAACACCTCATCTACAAATTCCCTGTTTCGGATATCTCCCTCGTAAAATTTTGCATCCTTATGCAGAGCCGACCGGTAACCCGTCTCTAAATTATCCGCAATTACAACGTCGTAGCCCTGATTTATCAACGCATAAACGGTATGGGAACCAATATACCCGGCTCCGCCTAACACTAAAACTGACATATCCATTCTCCTTTACAGCTTTCTTGCTCCATCACCGATCTCAACAACATAAAAATCCGCAGAATATCCTATTTTTTTCTTATATTCCGCTCCCACATTGTGAATAAATGCCTCCACTTTGTCTTCCTCTACAATGCTGACCGTACATCCTCCAAAACCGGCGCCTGTCATTCTGGAGCCAATCACGCCTTCCTGCTCCCAGGCTGCCTCCACAAGCGTATCCAGTTCGATTCCGGTCACCTCGTAGTCATCCCGCAGGGATTTATGAGACTCGTTCATCAGTTTTCCAAACAGCTGGAGGTTTTTGTCCTTTAACGCCTTTACTGCCTGTATCGTTCTCTGATTTTCATACACGGCATGTTTTGCCCTTCTGACACATACCGGGGAAGCAATCACTTCCTTTGCATTTTCAAATGCTTCCTCGGTCAGTTCTCCCAGGCTGGAAATATCCAGCACCGTCTGCAGCTGCGCCAGCGCTGTCTCGCATTCTTTTCTTCTTTCATTGTATTTAGAATCCCCCAGGCCGCGCTTTTTATTGCTGGAGGCAATGATAATTTTATCCTTATCCAGTGCAATCGGCGCATACTCATATGACAAATCGCTGGTATCCAGAAAAATTGCATGGTCTTTTTTTCCCATGGCAATGGAAAACTGATCCATAATTCCGCAATTGATTCCGTTATAATTGTTCTCTGCATATTGTCCGAGCAGCGCGATATCTGTCTTGCTGACATCACAGCCAAACATATCCTTCAGCATCACGCCGATGACCACCTCCACCGACGCGGAAGAAGAAAGCCCGGAACCATTCGGTATATTTCCAAACAGGAGAATGTCAAGTCCGCAGGTGATTTTATGTCCCTTGCTGGAAAATGCCCATATTACACCCTTCGGATAATTAGTCCAGCCTGCCGCTTTGTAAAAATTTAAATCATGCAGCGAACTCTCGACGACATCCCTGTGTTCAAAATTCATGGAATAAAACCGCAAAACATCATCCTCACGCTTTCGCACTGCCGCATAAGTACCGATTGTGAGCGCACATGGAAATACATGCCCGCCATTATAGTCCGTAT
>CANOFI010000018.1 GCA_947565255.1 uncultured Lachnospiraceae bacterium | reverse complement strand
CCGTTATGCCCTGTGCCTGTTTCATGCCCTCTATGAGCCGTTCAAAGCGTTCCTGTAGGCAGCAACACTGTAAACATATGTCTCCCCTTCAATGCCATGGGGATGCACATAACTTACAGCATCAGGATTCTCCAGCTTATACGTCTGTATACCCTCAGGATTCTTCACATTATAATACCTGATGAAATAACCGTCTGCCCCATATATGGACTCCCAGGCTATTTTCACACCATCCCTGACACACTGCACAGTCATCTGCCCCGGTGCCGTCAGCTTTTCTCCCGGTACGGTTGTACCCGGAGACGGTACAGGCTGCGGTGCCTTTGACGAAGGCGGTCCCGTAACCGGTATCCCTGACGAAGGTGTTTCAGAAACCGGCGTCCCTGGTGAAGGCGCTTCGGAAACCGGCGTCCCTGACGAAGGTGTTTCAGAAACCGGTGTCCCTGATGAAGGTGTTTCAGAAACCGGCGCCCCTGACGAAGGCAGCTCAGAAACCGGTATTTCTGATAAATAGGGTTTAAAGCTTGGCCTTTCTGATGCTTCAGGACTTGTAACCGGTTCAGGCGGTTTCCCTGTTGACGTCGAAATCGGCGTTGGTGTTACAGTTGGTTTTATAGTCGGCACTGCTGTCGGCTTTGCTGTTGGACTGGTTGTCGAACTGGCTGTCGGACTTCCAGTTGATGCGGGGTTTTGGTACTTCATGTTTTGTTCCTCTGAAAAGCCGCTATATATTATCTTTTCGCCATTTTGGGCGAAAGCCCGTATCCTATATATATAGTCCACGCCTTCTGCAACCTTTGTGTCTACATACTCATGCTCTTTACCCGTCAGGTCTATCGTTTCTCTCCATTCCTTGTCCTTAGTGCTGTTGTTATAAACATAAACAAGAATCGTATATCCATCTGCCCCCTCCACTGGGTTCCATGCCAGTTTCACGCCCTCGCTTGTACTTTGCATCGTGATAAATGATGGTGTCTGCAAAGCAGTGCCAGGAGTCGGGGTCGGCGTTGGTGTTGGGGTTGGGGTCGTACCTGGTGTCGGGGTCGGCGTTACCGCCGGTTTCACATAAGTAAGCTCCACCTCTGACATCTCTCCCCGAAAGCTATTGCTATATTGCATGGAAGAAGTCTGAATGGTTTCAGATTCCGCCCCTACCGTAAATCTGTACTTCTTTCCCTCTGACGCGCCATAGACGACACACGATAACTTGTCATCACTGAAGCTTTTTTCCATATTTACACTTCCATACCTGCCGGATGCATCATCCCATACTTGTGCAGCAACTGTATACTCTGCTGCCCCCGGCACTTCATCCCATGAGAGCGTAACCGTATTCCTGCTGTCATGAACCGTGCACTGCGCGCTTACCTTAGGGCTTGGAAGGTAGATGATGGAGTGCTTATTGAATCGGGCGCTCTCATGCCCGCCGCTATAGACAGATATGCTATAATCATAAGGGACACCGCTCTTCGCAGTCTTATCCGCATAGGTTTGCACCTCTCCCAGGGTATAGTCCTCACTGGCTGGCCCTTTTACCGTGGCAATCAGCTCCTCATCTACCTGGTCCGCAGTGCTTCGGTAGATGCGAAACTCCACGTCCGGCAATGTGTTCCAGCTTACTTTTACCCCCTCGGCAACATTTTCAAGGCTGACCTTGGACTTGTAAAGCCCCCTGAAAACCCATTGATTAATGACGTTGGAGGCATAGCTGGGCATTCCATTTTCATCAAGGGCACAGACAAAAAAGTCAAATGAGCAGTCATCCTCAAAGTCCGTTTTCGTATCCAGATACTGTCTGGTCTGGCCGCCTTCCACATCACGGCAAAAATCCTCTCCGGCCTCTGTCTCATACCTTCTTATAATCCGATACCCTGCCGCATGTTCCACAGGCTCCCATTCAAAGTACATGCCGCCTTCCCGCATCTCTACCTTCGTCAGGGTTGGAACTTCCTCCATCGTGTTCACGCCGTGCCTTGTAAAGCTTCCCTGTGCATCGATGCTGTAGAAATACACGCCTTCCGCGCCACTGCTGTACCAGACTGCCCTGCCATCCTTCACAATAGGTTTACAGTCTGTAATCTCTGCTTTCGCTGTCTTTGTCTGACCCAAAGCTCCGGAACACCGGTTGCCGTTTCCATCCACAAATGTATAGTTCAGCTCTCCGGCTATATGGTCTGCCTGAGCGCCCACGCGCCACATGACAAGGAAAAGGTTCTCATTCATTTTCACGAGCTGCGGCGTGGAAATCTCAATCCCATCGCCTTCCTGATAATCCGTAAGCCATGTGAGCGCTGTGTTCTCCTTGGTAAAATCGGTTCTCGACGTGGCTGTCACGAAAATATTGCGCTGCTTTGCCGTCAAAAACGTCTCGTCTTTCTGCTCGATGGAATTGCCGGCTATCAGATAAGAGGTCTGGGATTGTTCCAGCCCGCCAAGGGACATTCCGACAAAGTTGTTCACGTTTCCACTTTCTGTACGATAATCCCCGCCCGCAGCCGGCAGGGCATTTACCAGTTTCTTGCCACTTGACGATACTGCCGACGGATATTCCGTATAGAGCACGCATTGCTCGAGAGCCGCGCCTCTTTTGCCAGTGTCCGGATTATCTCCCTGATTCAGCGTGACCATCCTGGCAGGCTCCAGTCCATCATCAATCAGCAGAAATTGATTAAAGGAATGGGAAGCGCTTCCATAATGGGCAGTCACCGAATTGGCCGGCAGCTTCACAAATGTCATATCCTCCACGGTAATGTCATACACCTGGCTTTTCTGATGCGTGTCAATGCCCTCATCACAGGTATTAATGTAAAGATGCCCCTGATGCTCGCTCATCCGCAGGCTCCCGCTCTGACCCAGGTAAGCCACCCCATTTCTATCCTTGATATCCTGGGAAGCAATCTCCCCACACGCCAGCCTGTTCCAGTCCTTGTCATACTTCGTGACACGAAGGAATGGTTTGTCTTCTGCATAAACCCCCGGAGGGAGAAACTGCGCCCATGCAATATAGTAATAGTCGTTTCCCGCATAAAAACCGGCAAAGCCGTCCAGCTCCTTATCAATATACTTCTGCGACTGCAATTGAAACTGCTCATTATAATACTCCACGATGGGCGCCTTCTTCTCCTTTACCTGCTGCACCCGCATATAGCCGCCCTCTGTCTCCACCAGATACGAGGAAACCATAGCCCCATATATGCCGTAATTCTGGTAATTTAAGTTCTTTTCCATCTCCGGCTGCAATGCGTTGGCGCTGTAGGCCTGCGCGATATCCGTCTGCGCCTGCACCCCATCCGGGCTGCCAGCCCCTGCCGCTGCATATGTCTGTGTACCCTCTGCATGTGTAATCAGACTCACAGAGCATCCAAGCATTGCTATTGCCATGATAACGGCAACTTCCTTTTTCCATCTTTGTTTCATAACTACACGCCACCTTTCCCTTTTAATATACTTCTTATTCTATGGTATCGGGACCAAAAAGTATTTTGCCCCTGATAAGATTACGGATTGTCCTGCATGCCGTTCTGAGACATACTTTCGTCCTCCTCTGCGTTTGGATGCCGCCTTTTGTATTCCTGCTCCGCCTCAGTCAGAAGTGTTAAATTTGCTTTCTCCAGCGGACTTAAGGAATTATCATCAAACTGGTCGGCCGGTACGCTTCCCTCATACCATGAACAGCGATTAAAATAATTCTGCAGATATTCGTTTGTAAACAGCCTGCCGTGCCTTGCATAGATTTCATTTCTTGCAATCCACAGGCTTTTGTCCGACAGGTTCAGCAATTCCTCCCCTTTCAGCTCTAAAATACTGCTTAAGGGCAAAACGTACTCATCTGCATCCAAATGGATTTCTGATACGTCAATCCTGACAGAATCCTTTATTTCCGTTACCTTCTGACCCATCTCGCCATATTCCCCAAGAATTTTTTCATCCTCTGAATCACAGGAAACATCCGTTGGCTGCATAAAGTAATAAAGCGTTCCCTCGTCTGTATAGGCAAGCAGGGATTCGCCCCAGCCGTAATTTATATATTCGTCCATACGCCGCAGCCCGCAGAGATAGCCTGAACCGTTCTCCTCATTGTAAGACGCCTTCTGGTAAATGGAAAATCCGTCTTCCTTTTCCGATATCACATAGCGGCCTTCCCACTCTTCCGGCAGTGTGACGGTAATTTCCTGCCAGGTATACTGTCCGTTTTCTGCTAAACTTTCCTTTTGCTTCTGTTTCTTTATTTCTTCAGTTGCTTCCTTCTGCTCCTTCAATCCGTTCCCTTCCGAAGAACTCCCGCTGCCGCTCTTCGAACCGCAGCCTGCCAAAAATAACATCACGCACATTATAAGCAATAAAAATTTCTTTTTCATAATAATTCTCCTCGAAACCAAAAAATTCCCAGCCTCCACACTTACAGCACCGCTTCTTTTGAATCACCAATACCTATTTTGAGTAATTTCACCTTTTTCAAAAAGAAGCTTAGCATTCCTCCTCTCCGACCCCTTCCTTTTACTGACAAGAATATATAAATACAAAACTATACTATTATCTGGCACTTTTATTATAATGAAAAAATGCGTCCTGTACAACAATTTTTTCTAACTCACTTATCGTCTCCAATAAGATAGGAATAATACAAACTATGCTTTCATAAAATACATAAAAATTTGCGAAAACAAAAAAACTGCTGCAACCTCTCTTTTAAGCAGTTTTTATATCTTTTGCTACAGCAAAGGAGTTTTTTGCATGAGTTATGTATTAAAAACACAGCCTGCGCACCCAAGCAATTACAAAAAATCAAACCGGAAACCAGACGGCAGCTATTATATTGTATGGCATTACACGGCAAACGATGGGGACAGCAGCGAAAATAACGCCGCATATTTTCAAACTCCCAATCTGAATACCTCGGCCAACTATTTTGCCGATGACGATTCCATCATCCTGTCTGTGGACCCGACAGATATCGCCTACGCGGTCGGCGGGGAAAAATGGACCGACGCGACGGATACCGGCGGCGGTCGCTTATACGGCATCGCAAAGAACGCCAACTGCATCAGCATCGAAGTATGTGATACAAAAAAAGACGGCGTGATTTATCCAACAGAAAAAACACTGAACAACGCAATTGAACTGACAGCCAGCCTCATGAAAACATATGGCATCCCGCTTGACCATGTCATCCGTCATTTTGATATTACCGGAAAACCCTGTCCGATATGGGCGCTTGAGGAAAGCTCCTGGCATAATATAAAGGCCAGAATTACACAAACTTATATAGAAACCCCAATCATACCGCCGGCACCGCTGGAAAAAGAATCAAACGATTTCCAGGCGTTCAACAAACAGACAAAAGACCTTCAATGGGCATTCAACCAGGATGGGTTTACGGATAAAAACGGAAATAAACTGACGGAGGACGGCTACTGGGGAATTCTTACAGACAGTACCACGCGTAAGGTGTACATTGGAATCGGCGCACAGAACAGATATGCGAACACCGTCTCCTGGGTGCAGATACGCACCGGGTCAAAGGCTGACGGCTATTTTGGAAATGATACAGAGAGTAAGGTCAAAGCGTATAAAACGGCACACGGACTGTCAAAAGACGGTGTGATTGACCCGACTCTTATGTTTGAACTGGTAAAGAGCTGTTATCTTTGATACAACCCCCCGCAGGGCGCGGTAAACAAAGCGTCACTCTACCGCGCCTTCTCCCCCGTCTGCAGCAACATATGCAGACATCCGTTTCGACAAATCAACCGGAGCCCATACAGAGTCCTGCACCTCCGGCACCGCTTTTTTTTCCCATGCCTTCATTTGTTTTATCAAATCTTTCACCTGATTATTTTTCAAAAAATTCTGCTTTGCCTCTTCAAGACTTTTCTCATCTACCTCTGCTTCCATACAGCCAAGAAAAACCCCCTGGTTATCTCCAACAATAATCACTTCGGACATCTCACCTGCTTCTAAACCATCCATCACCTGATTAAATTCCGCCAGCGCATCTTTGTCATCTCCGGCAAAATACGTGTGCATTGCAACCCTGTAGCCATTGCCCGCCGCCGCCGTGTTAAAATCACTGTCTGTCACGGCACTTTGCCGAATCGTGCGAAAGGTTTCTATCATTGTTTCATCCTCTTCTTCCATCTCCTTTTGCACAGAAAGAGTATTTTCACTGAAAGAACCGTAAATATAGGAATATGTCTTTGCCTTGCCATACTTTACTTTTGTATCCTTTGTCACCTTAATCGTCATTTTGCTCAGCAGCGTATAATCCGTCAAAACCTCCTCTACAAGCTCTTTATCCGCCATCATGGCTTCTAATGCCTCGTCGGAATTGCTGTTTATAAACTCCTCTGCCGCTGCCTCTATCGCCTTTTTTTCATCCTCGCTGATTCGGATTCCCAATTCCTTTTGATTTTGTCTTGTAAGACTCATGCGAACCAGAAGATTCATAACGCCGTCTTTCATTTCCTCTTCAAATGTACGACCGTCCCCTGCTTCCATCTCATACCAGCCAACCCCGTACACACCGCTCAGCATGTCCTGCATAACAGACTGCTCGTATTTTAATATAAAATATGCTTTTTTTAACGGTACTTTGTCTTTTCCGACTACAAGCACGGTGCCCTCCGGATCCAGAACAGAATTCTGCGTCTCTGCGGCTATACCCGTTGCCGGCTCATCCGCATATACCGGCAATGCACTGAGTAACAGAGTGAGAATCCCTATTCCCGCCACGACCTTTTTTACCATGTTTTTATGCCCTGTCTTTCTTTTTTTTATTTTCATGGTATCCTCCATTGTTCCGTTTTTATAATTTATCTGTTTCATACTCCTGCAAACCAGAGCGTGTCTGAAAATTGCTTTCCGTCAGATGTACGCCCCAGGGACATGTATCCCGGATCTGGTGACATAAGCTCATTCGGAAAAAACCTTCAAATCCATACTGTCCGATTTTACTTTAACACAAAACACCCATTTTTACAAGTGGGGAGCAGCAAAATCAAAAAAGCATATACCGGCCTTTTGACAACCGAAAAATCCCAGGGGATTAATTCGTGTCACTCATTAATGTTCCCTGGGATTTTTCTGCATCACATGAATCTTCCTGTACCTTACTTTTATAAAAATAAGGTACAGGTGCCATCGACTCTTTCCGGCAAGAAGGTTGTGTGCAATATTAATATAGCACAAAAATAATCTAGTGGCAAGCATAATCCATGTATCAAATGAACTTATTTTTATCCGCTTTTACACGAGATATTTCACCGCCAGAGGAATCGCTCTATGCTTTAATTCTTCAAAAGACGCTTCACCAGCCTCACACACTCTGCTGCATCCTTTGAATAGCCGTCCGCGCCGATTTCATCTGCAAAGCTCTGTGTAATAGCCGCCCCGCCGATTATAATTTTGCTTCGGCAGTTCTTTTTTTTCGCAAGCCCCACCACATCCTTCATGCGCATCATCGTTGTCGTCATCAGCGCTGACAGTCCGATTACCGCAGCATCCTCCCGCAAAGCCGTTTCAACAATCTGTTCCGCCGCCACATCCTTTCCAAGATCTATGACCCGGTAACCATAATTTTTCAGCATCAGAACTACAAGATTTTTTCCAATATCGTGAATATCGCCCTCCACCGTTGCAATGACAATCACGGCCTGTTTTTCTTTCTTTCCATCGCGGGATATCCCAGGCTCCAGATAATCAACCGCCTGTTTCATCACCTGCGCACTGAGAATCAGTTGCGGCAGAAAATATATCTGCCGTTCAAACAATTCTCCAACCTTATTGATGGCCGGAATCAGGAACCGGTCAATGATTTCCTCCGGCGCAGTTCCCTTTGCCAGAACCGCATCCACTGCACCAATGATACCGCCTTTATTTCCCTTCAGCACCATTTCGTACAGCGCTTCCTCCTCTGCTCCTGTCTTCAATAATTTTTCTTTTATCATACCCCCCTGGGGTATGTTGTTTTCCCCGGCATTCTCTTCCCTGGTATTGTCTTTTCTGGTATTGTCTCCCCTGCCTTCTTCCCGGTTCTCCAGCCGGTTCATGCGGTTTACATAACGAATATCACTGCCCTCTTTATGCAAAAGCAAATCGGCAGCAGCCACCGCATGCATCAAAAGCTCCTGGGAAGGGTTTGCAATCGCCATTGTAAGACCGTGGGCAATTGCCATCGTGAGAAATGCCGTATTCACATATGACCTCGCCGGAAGCCCAAATGATATATTTGACAACCCGCAAATTGTAGCCAGCTCCAGTTTCTCCCTGCAATAGCGGATTGTGGCAAAGCAGTCCTTTGCCGCTTCCGGCTCCGCACCTGCTGCCGCTGTCAGTCCGTCCACAACAATATCCTCTTTCTGCAGTCCCGCCGCAAGCGCTTCCTTAAGCATGCTGTCTATAATTGCATGCTTCTCTTCCAGACTTTTGGGAAGCCCCCCGTCCGAGAGTGGGAGCAGAATACACATAGCGCCGTACTTTTTTGCAATTGGAAGCAGCTTTTTAAACTTTTCTTTCTCATAAGAAATGGAATTGATGAGCGCACGCCCCGGATAAATGCGCAAAGCAGCCTCAATGATATCTGCATGGGAGGAATCGATGCAGAGCGGACAGTCCACTGTCCCGGCAAGTGCATAAACCGCTTCCAGCATCATCTCTTTTTCATCAATGCCGTTCATCCCCACGTTGATATCCAGAATAGCCGCACCGTGATCTCTCTGCTCCTGCGCCATCGCGCGAACCATATCCACGCTCCCCTCCCGGAGTTCGGCCTGGAGCTTTTTCTTTCCGGTTGGATTAATACGCTCCCCCACTACCAGAAACGGACCATCCAGTTCAATCGCAACCGTCTTTCGCTCCGAGGCAAGCAGACGTTTATTCCCCGCTTTCGGCCGAAATGCCGCCTTCCCGTCCACTGCTGCCGCAAGGGCCCTGATATGCTCCGGCGTCGTTCCGCAGCACCCCCCGACCATAGCTGCCCCGGCATCGGCAAGCTTTGCGCCGAAAGCGGCAAATTCCTCCGCCCCCATCGAAAAAACGTTCTTCCCATCCACCAGCCTCGGCAGTCCGGCATTCGGCTTGGCAAACACCGGAATATGAACCGTCTGCACCATTTCTTTTACCGGCTCCAGCATATCCTCCGGCCCTGTAGAACAGTTTATGCCGACCGCATCCGCCCCCAGGCTCTGCAAAACTACGGCTGCAGTCGCCGGGTCGGTTCCGTAAAGCGTCCTTCCATCCGCTTCATAGGTCATACTGACCAGAACCGGAAGATTTGTCAGTTCCCTTGCCGCGATCAGTGCAGCCCTTGCCTCCTGCAGGCTCATCATCGTCTCTACCATAAGAAAATCGACTCCGGCCGCACACAGCGCCTGAATCTGCTCTTTATATACGTCTACCGCTTCCTCGAACATGAGTTCTCCAACCGGATACATCTGGCGTCCCGTCATCGTTAAATCTCCCGCTACACAGACCTTTTCCCCGGCGGCTTCCCTGGATATTTCCACCAGCCTCTGGTTTATTTCCTCCACTTTATCCCCAAGGCCATACTCAGACAGCTTTATCCGGTTTGCCGTAAAGGTGGGAGCCAGCAGAACTTTCGAACCGGCCGCCGCGTAGTCCTTCTGCAGCTTTTGCATCACTTCCCTGTGCTCCAGTATCCACTGCTCCGGGCAAACCCCCACAGGCATTCCGGCCGCCATCAGATTCGTTCCCGCCGCACCATCTAAGACTACAACCTCCTGCTGAATGAACTGTAAAAATGCTTCTCTCGTCACTTTATTCTCCTTTAAAACTCTGTTTTCGCCTTTATTTTCTCCATAATCCGGCAAATCAGTCCGGTCCGGTTAAACGGGGTTATGAAATAAAAACCATCGGCGGTATCCATAAGCCCCTCTGCCGTCTCCACACAAATTGCAATCGCAGCCTCCTCCGCCTCTTCCCTCGTCATATCCGGGTGATAGCGCATAACAATCTCGTCCGGAACATACATGCCCGGCATCTCATTTTTCACAAAAAGGGCATTCTTATAACTGATAAGAGGCATGATGCCGCACAAAATTTTGGTGTCCACACGCTTTTTGATATCGGAAATCCGCCTGGCATCCGCATCCGTGTAAACAGGCTGTGTCAGAAAATACCGGCAGCCGTTTGCAATCTTTTCCTTCATTCTCCTGATAATTGCATCCAGATTCGCACCATGGTAATTCAGGGCCCCGCCAAAGCTTACCGGCTCTTCACAAAACACATCTTCATTCATAGTCTGCATATATTTCATAAATTTAACCGAGTTAAAATCAAATACAGAGGTAACATAATCCCGGTCTTCGCGCGCCACGGGGTCCCCCGTCACAATCAGGTAATGGCGAATCTGATTCATATACATACCAAGCAGCGCCGAACGCAGCGCAATCACATTTTTATCCCGGCAGCACACATGCGGCATAACCAGAACATTTGTTTCCTGCTGTATGCGCACAGCAAGCTGTCCTGCGTCCATTCTGGCCCTTGCCATGGGGGAATCGGAAATTGTCAGCACATCCGCCCCGGCTGCTGATAACTCCTTTGCCCCGGCTATGAGCTTTTGAATATCCGTCTGAAACGGCGGATCCAGTTCTACGGCACAGACCTTCTCCCCGGCAGATAACTTTCGTTCAAATTCATATTGGCCACACTGTTCTTTTCCCGCACCTTCCTGCCGAAAGCCTCCCCGCCTGTTCATCCCCGGTTCCGGCGGCTTTGCAGCCTCTTCTTTGCAGTGCCCGGTCCGTTTCGGGGAAACGGGCATGTCCGCAAGCACTTCTTTCAGCGCCCTGATGTGCTCCGGCGTCGTTCCGCAGCAGCCGCCCATAATCTCTACGCCAAGTCCGGCAATTTTCTTCATTTCCTCCGCAAAATAGGGGACATTGTTGGTATAGAAAAGCTTGCCGCGAAACATATGCGGATATCCGGCATTTGGCAGCGCAGTTACATATTTGTCATTTGGAAATACGACCTCTTTCAGAAGCTGGTGCATGTGCGTGGCGCCCATACCGCAATTCCATCCATAGGCATCAATATGCACCGCATCCGCCATCGTCCGTACCATTTTTTCTATATGAAGTCCGGAGCGTGTATAGCCGCTCTTGTCAAAGGAGAACTGTGCAATCAGAAATACATCCGCCTTCTCTTTTATATACTGGCTAAGCGGCTCAAGATATGTAAAATCCGCCTGTGTTTCAAACAAAAAGCATTCCGCCCCGCAATCCAGAAAAATATCGCAGATTCGCCTGTATTCTTCGAATATCTGTTCGTATTCTGCCTGCTGTGAATCGTAAACCGCACCCAGGTCCGCAGCAATAAATACCTCTTCCTCCGGATATTCCGCCCGGAACTGCTGTGCAGCTTCCACGGCAATCTGCCAGGCTGAGCGGATATTCTGTTCCACCTCTTCCATATCCCGAAAAAACATGCGGTTTGCCGCAAACGTATTCGTACGCAAAAGTCTGGCTCCGCTTTTTAAATATTCCAGATGAATCTCCTTGATCCTGTCGGGAAATTTTTCATTTGCACGCTCTGCCAGCCCGTCTTCTCTGCCGTATTTTTCTTCATAATAGGTTCCCATCGCCCCGTCCGTTACCAGACGGCGGGAACACAGATATTCTTTTATCTGCATACAGAATTCTCCCTTTTTCGACTCAAATCACATTGGTTCCGGCAATTAAAACCTCTCGTCAACCTGGCTCGGATGCATATGCAGAATGCGGTTTTTATCCCCGGCATTCATTTGTACAAGGGAACCTCTTTTATTGTAAGCTGTCAGCAGATCCGAATTTTTTGCAATGGTTTTCTCCCCATTTTCATACAAATGCGCCAGAAGTTCCCCGCGAAATTCCTCCTGCGTCTTTGGCACATCCGTGTCCGCTTCCTCCCTGGAACTCTCGTCCGCATCCACGACCGTAATGTCTTTCTCGTCAATCCGTTCCACTCCGCCGTTAAAAAACTTCACAAAGGCAGTCTTTATGTCCTTCCAGAGATTCAAAAGACGGTCCCATAAATCGCCTGACCCGCCTTCCTCCTGTCTGTCCTGCACCGGTGGTTTCTCTGCTGCAGCCTTTGCGGCAGCCCCCGACAATTCAACCTTTACGCCTCCGTCCGCTTCCTGATTCTTCCGAAGAACCGCCTCTATGGCAGAATCCTCCTTTTTTTCCGCTTCACCGACACGCCTTTCCAGTCTTGTATCATTTAACAAAAAAGGTTCTTTGTTGTTCTGAACCCTCTTATTCAGCTGTTGATACGTACTGCCGCCGCCAATCCCGTCAATTCTGTCAATCATTGTATCATTCCTTTTTCTGTCCCCGCATTTTATAAAAAACGCCGTTCATTTCCCGCTATTTATATATTAAAAACCATTCCTGATTTGCGCAATACGACCTGTTGTATTACGAATACCTGAAGAGTGTATCGCATTTATTCTGCAGATTTCCTAGATATTTTTGTTGTTATAATCACACCAATATCAGTTCCTGATTTTTAATAATAGTGTCTATCTCATCTGGCTCTTTATTGGTAGCAGCCGCAATCTGTTCCACTGTAAAACCATGATTGTACATATTAATGATAATTTTAGTTTCTTTTCTTGCTTCTCCTATGGCTATGCCATCTTCTTTGATCCCCTGACTCAGATTACACATAACACTCACATCCTTCCTTATGCCATCTTCAATCAGTATCGCATACTCATTTTCTATTATATCCAGCTTTTCATTTGCCGAAAGTTCTTTAAAAAATAGTGCCCCAACAGACGATGCAGTTCGTATCTTTCTTCATGCTCCGGTAATTTTTCTGCAATACCAATAAAAACAATATTCAACAAATCCATATTAAAAATACACGCAAAAATATCATCTTACATTTATTATACTCCGGACTGTAAACAGAATCAATAAATTTATCGCCGCAAAAAAGGATACTGTAATTTTTTACATCTCACCGCCCTGCAACATCTGCATCCCGGATAACAACGCCAAAACCTCCTTTAAAACAGGAATCTGGTTCATGCGGTTGTTCTGCACAAGACGATATAAAAAATACGGCTTCTTTTCCGGCTTAAAGGTTAACAGACCCTTGTACTGCTCAAGCAGCTGCGGAATTTTTGAGACGTCCACCCGCGCCTCCTCATACATCTGCATGCGGACATATTCCGTTTTCACGCAAACCTCCGTTATGTCGAGCCGGTTTGCAGCCGCTTTAATCATGGCAATGTCAAACAGATTTTCAACCACAGGGGGAATATCCGAAAAACGGTCCGTCAATTCTTCCTTCAAATCCTCACACTCTTCTTCATTTTCGAGGGCTGCAATGCGTTTATAGATATCCAGCTTCTGAAATTCGCTTGGAATATAACGCTCCGGAATAAAGGCATCCACATTTACTTCCACCGAAGTCTCCACCTTTTCCTTCACCTGCTGCCCTTTCAGCTGCTTTACCGCCTCATTTAGCATTTTACAGTAAAGGTCATATCCCACAGCCTCCATATGCCCGTGCTGCTGTTTTCCGAGCAGGCTGCCGGCGCCCCGGATTTCCAAGTCCTTCATTGCAATTTTTATGCCAGAGCCCAGATCCGTAAATTCGCGGATGGCCGCCAGGCGCTTTTCCGCAGATTCTTTTAACATTTTATTGCGGCGGTACATCAAGAACGCATAGGCGGTGCGGTTGGAACGCCCCACGCGCCCCCGAAGCTGGTAAAGCTGTGAAAGTCCGAAATTATCCGCATCGTGTATAATCATAGTGTTGACATTGGAAATATCCAGTCCCGTCTCAATAATCGTTGTGGAAACCAGCACGTCAATTTCCCCATTGATAAAATCATACATAATCTGTTCCAGCTGCCGCTCCGGCATCTGCCCATGTGCAAACGTCACAACTGCATCCGGAAGCAGCTTCTGCAGCTTAAACGCCACCTCATCAATGTCCTTTACCCGGTTGTAAACATAATACACCTGTCCGCTTCTTGCAAGCTCGCGGCTGATTGCCTCCCTGACCATTTCTTCGCTGTATTCCATAACAAACGTCTGAATTGGCACACGGTCAATCGGCGGCTCCTCTAACACACTCATGTCGCGGATTCCAATCAGACTCATGTGGAGCGTGCGGGGAATCGGCGTCGCCGTTAATGTCAGAACATCGATCGTTTCTTTTAATTTTTTAATCTTTTCTTTGTGTGCAACACCGAACCGCTGTTCCTCATCAATAATCAGCAGCCCCAGCTCTTTGTAGCCCACGTCCTTTGAAAGAAGCCGGTGCGTGCCGATTACAATGTCCACGCTCCCTTTTTTCAGTCCCTCAATGGTCTTTTTTTGCTGAACTGGTGTTCGAAACCGGCAGAGCAGTTCCACATTGACCGGATAATCCTTCATCCGCTGCGCAAAATTGGTGTAATGCTGCTGGGCAAGAATGGTGGTGGGCACAAGGTAGACTACCTGCTTTCCTTCCTGCACCGCCTTAAACGCCGCACGGATTGCGATTTCTGTTTTTCCGAATCCAACATCTCCACAGATGAGTCTGTCCATCATTTTATGGCTTTCCATATCCCTCTTTGTCGCTTCAATCGCAAGCAGCTGGTCTTCCGTCTCCTCAAACGGAAACAACTCCTCAAATTCTTTCTGCCATATCGTGTCTTCCCCATACACATAGCCATTTTTCTGCTGCCGGACCGCATACAGCTCCACCAGATCCCTTGCCACCTCCTGCACAGCGCCCTTTACCCTCGACTTCGTTTTCGTCCATTCCTTTGAACCCAGTTTATTGAGCTTTGGCTGTTTTGTACTGGCGTCCGCGTATTTTTGAATGGCATCCAGCTTTGTCGCCAGCACATAGAGATTGCCCCCGTCCCCATATTCAATTTTCATATAATCCTTTTCAATTTTTTCAACCGTAACTTTTTCAATTCCCCGGTAAATGCCAATTCCATGGTCCTCATGTACGACATAATCCCCAACTTTCAGCTCGTTAAAATTGGAAATTTTCTGCCCCTCATAAATTCTGCGTTTCTTCTTTTTCTTTATTTCTGCTCCAAAAATATCCCCCTCGGACAATACGACATATTTTAGAAGCGGGTATTCATATCCCTTCCTGAGCTTTGCCTTTACAGTCATAATTTCGCCGTTCTGCAGCTCGTGGGCGGTGTCCTCTGTATAAAAGCTGTTCAGCCCGCGCTCCATAAATTCCTGTGCCAGACGCTTTGCACGGCTTCCAGAAGCGGAGCATAACACAATCCGGTAGCCTTTTTTCTTCCACTGCTCCAAATCTTTTACAAGCAGTTCAAAATCCCCGCGGTACACGGGCAGTCCACGCACATCCACCCACTTGGTCTGCTGCACCAGAAAACCCGCCTGCTGTTTTTCAAATATGCTGTACGAGACGCATCTGTACTGGCTCAGCCTGCCAATGATTTCCTTCGCGCCAAACAATACCTTCGTCTGTCCGGCCAGCAGATGTCCCTTTTCCAGCCGGTGCAGCATACTCTCTCTGAATTCTGTCTCGACCACCCCTGCCTTTTCTGCCAGCCTTGCCGGTTCCTCGAGGGTCACGAGCGTCTCTTCCTTTGAAAAATAATCCAGAAAGCTCACCGGCTCTTTTACAAAATAAGAAATAAAGGTATCAAGTCCATCGACCCCTCCTGCCCGTACCCGCTCGATCAGCTCTTCTATCGTTGATCTCAGCCGGTATGCCTCCTCCGTCTGCATGTCCTTCCTGAATTTTTCAACTGCTTTTCTGCTTTCTTTTTCAATCCTTTCAAGACCTGCATCCAGCACAGAAGCATCTACGGATATTTCCGACGCCGGATAAATCGTTATCTCCTCCAGATTTTCAATCGAGCGCTGGCTTTCCACATCAAAAGACCGGAGCGAATCGATTTCATCCCCCCACAGCTCTATCCTGTATGGATTCTCACCGACCAGCGGAAAGATATCTATGATACCCCCGCGGACAGAAAATTGTCCCCTCTGCTCCACCTGCGGCACATGCTCGTATCCCATACGCACCAGCTGTTTTCTCAGTCCCTCCAACACAACTGTGCCGTCGTAGCGGATGTGTATGCACTGCGAATGAAACGCTTCTAAGGGCATCACCTTATCCATGCAGCCGTCGATCGTTGTAATAATGGTAATCTTTTCCCTCTGTCCCAGCTGTGCGATCACCTCCATACGCTGCCTGACAAGCAGATTTCCATGGATATCCGCCGCAAAAAAAATAAAATCCTTTGCCGGGTAAAGATACACATGCTCTTCTAACTGCGTGTATTCCTCATAAATTTCTTTGGCACGCTGCTCGTCATAGGTTACAATCAGATGACAGCGGTACTCTCCTGCAAGACCGCACGACAAATGCAACCGCTGGGAATCCGCGCAGCCCACAAACTGCCAGATGCCATATTGTTTTTTTAACCAGGCCGCTGCCTTCTCATATTCATTCAGCTCGCGTAACGGCATTGTAAATACATTCACAATCGTACTTCCTTTCTATTCTGTCTGAGGAACCTTTTTTGTATTGTAGCGGTTCATCGCCCCATTGATATCCCCTTTTAAAATTGTGTCAATTGCATCTATTGTTTGTACAATTGAATCATCTATGAATTCCCGTTCCATTTTTGAAAAATGTCCAAGCACATAATCCGCAAGGTCCATCCCTCTCGGCTTCTCCCCCACTCCTATTTTTATTCGCGAAAAGTTCTGCGTATCCAAATGTGCAATGATATTTTTCATTCCGTTGTGGCCGCCGGCGCTGCCTTTCCTGCGAATGCGGATCTGCCCCACATCCAGACTGATATCGTCAAAGAGCACCAAAAGCTCCTGTTCCGGGTCGATTTTATAGTATTCTACGGCCGCGCGCACGCTCTCCCCGCTTAAATTCATATAGGTCTGCGGCTTAACCAGCAGCACCTTTTGTCCCTGTATCACGCCTTTTCCGCAGTATGCGCGGTGTTTTCTCATGCTCACATCGATATCATACCGCTGTGCCAGTGCATCCACCGCGTCAAATCCTACATTATGCCGTGTATTTTTATAGCGGGCATCCGGGTTCCCCAGTCCGACAATCATAAACATATTTTTTCCTCTTCTTTCCTGCAGTTATGCACAAAACTAGAGCGTGTCTGAAAATTTCATCCCGCAATTTTCAAACACGCTCTCAGTTCAGGGAAAGCTTCCCGAACCCTTTTGTGCTTTTTATGTTTCGTCAACACACTTACTGTGCTATATACCGTTCATTTTTCTCAATCACAATCTTAATATCATCCGGCTCACCGCTGTAATAGGTATTTGCACGTATCGTATCCCGGCTTTCCACTGCCAGGTTCGTTCCAAAAATCCCTCCCGGCCCAATTCTTTTTTATC
>CANOFI010000017.1 GCA_947565255.1 uncultured Lachnospiraceae bacterium | reverse complement strand
CTTTCATCAGATTACCACGCAGGCTGTAGATACATGCACGATCTATTATATTGATATGGGAAACCAATATATGCTGGCACATTTTAATATGAGTAAAATAGACGAATTCCAGCAATATCTGGAGAGGTGGATGAAAGACAAACCTATACAAATACAGGCTGTTTTCTGCAGTGCCCTGAAGGAAAAGTATGATAGTGACAGAGGGATGAGAAGAGCTTATAATACGATAAAAGGATATGCGGGAAGAGCCCCTTACATACTTCTGGACCGTACAGGGTGCGGAGCAGAACTTTATCATTCCCAGATGGAATTTGGACTTGGTTGTAATACTGCAGATGAGACGGTATTTTTCGGAGATGTTTCCTATAGAACTCTGGAAACGCGGAATCCTCGTGAATTTCCCGATGTACAGCCAAGCCAGGAATGCAGCTGCTTTACCTATGAGTACAATGGAGTAGATGCTCTGCAGGGACTGAGACCAACGGCGGAGACTCTGTTTGGAATCGAACCGGAACCAGGCTGCTGCTGAGGCATAAGGACTTCTTTCTTCTTTAGAATCAGGGAGGGTGTGAAATATTTTCTATAGAAAGTAAATGCGGCTGCCCTGACAGGCCGGTTTTTCAATTTTTTGAATATTTTCATGGCAGATGAAAACAGGAATAAAGAGCGTTTTGCCGGGAATACTGATTTTAAATAAGGAACACGCTGTCGGAAAGACAGAAAAAACAGACGGCGGACCAGTTTGCCGATTACCGGATAACGGGACTGCGCTCTTAAAAATGTTCCAGAACAGAGAAAGGAAGCGGTAGAAATTATGATAGAGGGAGATACAATCAAGCTGCTCCGGGAATGTGATGCCGGAGTGAAAATGGGAGTGACTTCGCTGGATGAGGTGATGGATTATATCCGTGACGATACATTCCGGCAGAATCTGGAGGATTACAGAGCCGAGCACGTAAAGCTGGAGGATGAGATTCAGACGCTTCTGCATACGTATCAGGATGACGGAAAGGAACCGAGTCCGATCGCAAAGGGTATGTCCTGGGTAAAGACAAATGCGAAGCTTGCCATGGATGAATCCGACCAGACGATAGCCGATTTGATGACGGACGGGTGCAATATGGGCACCAAGTCTCTGAACCGGTATTTGAATCAGTATAAGGCGGCTGATGAAAAATCAAAATCGGTTGCAAAAAGAATCATAAGTCTGGAGGAAAAATTAACACAGGATATGCGGAAATATCTGTAAGGACAGACGGGAACGGGACTGCTTTAGCAGCCGGAAGCGGTGCAGGGACTGTCGGGAGTACCTGTTAAGACTATGTGTAGATACAATATCTGGTATATTGATACTATATATAGTGGATAAAGGGTATTTCCTGACAGCCCCTGCAGCCTTGAAAATCTATATAAAGGTCTTAGAACGTGGTTGACATAAAATATTTTCAAACACACTTTAGGAGCCTACGATGGTTCCTCCGTTGGGGTGGAGCACCTGCCCGGTCATATAGCTGGAATCGTCGGAGGCAAGGAATACATAGCAGGGTGAAACCTCGCACGGCTGTCCGGCCCGTTTCATCGGGACAGGAGAGGTTTCGCAGCCGAACGAGGCAACCTCCTTTGCAGAATAGGAGGCGGGAATCAGAGGGGTCCAGATGGGGCCGGGAGCGACACCATTTACCCGGATGCCTTTTTCGGCAAGGGAGAGGGAAAGCGACCGGGTCAGGGCGACAATTGCGCCCTTGGTGGAGCTGTAATCGATTAGATCCTGGTTGCCCTGGTAGGCAGTGACAGAAGTCGTATTGATGATACAGCTGTCTTTTTTCATATGCGGCAGGGCGGATTGAATCAGGTAAAAAAAGGAAAATACATTATTGCGGAAGGTGAATTCCAGCTGTTCGGGAGAAATATCCAGAATGCTGCGCTGTACAAACTGAACGGCATGGTTATTGACAAGGATGTCCAGTTTTCCAAAGCACGCAATTGTTTCATCAATACAATATTTCACAAAATCAATATCTTTCAAATCCCCGCACAGAAGCAGGGGCTTTCCGCCTAATTCTTCAATTCTTCGGGCAGTATCCATAGCGTCCGTCTTTTCATCATAGTACACAATTGCTACAGAGGCCCCTTCCTTTACAAAATCGTAGGCAACCGCCCGGCCGATGCCGCTGTCGCCGCCTGTAATAAGTGCCGTCTTGTGTGCAAGTTTATGGCTCTGCCTTCCGCACTCGGATACCGGCAGGGGGTTCATGCAATACTCAAAGCCGGGCTGTCGGTCCTGGTGCTGCGGCGGGAAGGCATTTCTGCCTTTCTCGCATGGTTTCATAAAATCATATTTGCAGTCTTGTTTCATATCAAAGAATTCCTTTTTTCGTTATTTTATATATATGCAGGAAGCCAGAAATGGTTATTCGTATCTGCTGTTTTATGTGTGACAGTCTTATGGCTCCTACAATCTGGCGCAGGCAGCCGTTCCCTGAAAAATAGGGGTTGCGTCCCCGGTATCGGCAGTTTATAATGAAAATATAATAAGATTTTTGAAATTACGAATAAAAAAAGAACTGAAAAAGGAGAGGATGCCCGATGGAACTGGGAATGGAAGAGGTAAAAAAAGTGATAGAGGAGATAAAGAGGAGGACAACTGTGCCAGCGTGTTCACTGGTAGTTGACCGGGAGCGCAGGCCGGAACTTTGCGACAGTAAGTTTGGCGGTTTTCCGTACTGGGATCCCCAAAAAGAATATCCGAAGGATGCAGAAGGCACGGCGCTGATTTTGCTGGCGCAGTTAAATTTTGACCGGATGCAGGCTGTGCGGCCGCTTCCGGATAAGGGGATGCTGCAGTTTTTCATCCGGCCGGATGAGATGTTCGGCATCGATTTTGACCATCCCGACAGGCAGGATACCTTTCGTGTCGTTTATCATGAGACGGTGAATTATGACGTTACACGGGAAGAACTGGAAGCGTTGGGCGTGCCGGACGGCAGCAGCGAGGAATATGCAGACTGCACGCCGGTACAGAAAGAGCTGGCGGTAAACTGTGTGTCAAAGGATTCGGCAATGAGCTTTGGTGATTATCGGTTCGAACAGGTGTTCAGAGAAGCCGTGAAAGACTTACTTGGAACGGATATGGGTGAGGCATCTGTTTATGATGTGGTGGATTATGAGATCATGGATGAGATTGAGGAGGAGCAGCAGGAGTCAGACGAGATGGAAAACGGCCACTGGATGCTTGGCTATCCTTATTTTACGCAGACGGACCCAAGGGAATATCAGGAGCAGTACCGCAGGTATGATACGATGCTGTTCCAGATGGATTCACAGAATGACGATACCGGGAAGGGCTGGGATTATCTGGTCATATGGGGCGACTGCGGCGTTGGGAATTTCTTTATAAACTGCGAGGATCTGGAGAAAAAGGATTTTTCAAGGGTGCTGTATAACTGGGACTGCTGCTAGAACGTGAATGAATTTTAAACATGCTCTAACGCTGGTATTAAAAAATTAATGCAAAGTGATGATACCAATATGTGGGAAGTCCGTTTATAATGTGAGACAAAAGAAAACAAGGAGGTAGACACAATGAAAAGAAAAAGCGAGAAATTTGTGTTCACAGCAATGTTTGCCGCGCTGATTTGTGTGGCGACCATGATTATCCGGGTCCCGTCTCCCATGAACGGGTATGTGAATTTTGGGGATTGTTTTGTGCTGCTGGCGGCATGGATACTCGGCCCTGTATATGGATTTGCAGCCGGAGGGCTCGGCTCTGCCATGGCGGATTTGATTTCCGGTTATGTCGCTTATATTCCGGCAACCTTTCTGATTAAAGGGCTGATGGCTCTGGCAGCGGCGTTTGTTTCGAGGCAGATGATAAAAAAGGTTTCCGATCCGGTTGTGGGATATGCAGTCGGAAGCCTTTTGGCAGAAATCATTATGATAGCCGGATATTTTTTGTATGCTGCCCTGATTTTTGGAAAAGGGCTGGCGGCGCTGTTAAGTGTGCCGGGGAATATCGTGCAGGGGCTGGTCGGCATGAGTGCAGGTATAGTATTGATTATTCTTTTGCGCCAGACCGGACTGTTTCGTCAGATTCCTGTCTATGCGGAACAGATTCCGCGCAGCCACGATGAAAGGTTGACATAAAGCATTTATCAGCCACTACACCAGGCTGGTAATGTGCTTCAGCACCTCATCTGCCGCCTTTTCCCAGCTGAATAATTTTGCACGCTCTAAGCCGTTGTCCGCCATGAGCTTCTGCAGTTCTCTGGAGGATAAAATGCGGACAATGGCCTCTTTTAACTGTTCGATATTGAGCGGGTCAATTAATTCACAGGCATCTCCGGCAACCTCCGGCATGGAGGAGACATTGGACGTAATAACCGGAATGCCGCTCTGCATAGCTTCGAGCACGGGCAGTCCGAATCCTTCGCAGAGGGATGCGTAGATGAACAGCGAAGCATTTGCATAAATGTGCTTGACCTCCATGTCGGATACGTATCCGGTAAAAATTACATGGCTTTTCAGGGCTTCGCTCGTTTGGACATACTCATATATTTCACCGTTGTTCCAGCCGGAACCTCCGACAATGACAAGCTTATATGGAAGATTCTGTGAGAGGACGCACTGCTCGTATGCCTGGATGGTGCGGAGCATATTTTTGCGCGGCTCTACGGTGGAGAGGCACAGGATATAATCGGAATCAATGCGGTATTTTTTCATTGTTTTTTCAATGCCCTGTGCATCGCGTTCTGCCGTAAATAATGGATTTGCGCCCTCGTAAACAACCTTTACTTTTTCTTTCGGAAAATGCATATACTGTAAAACATCCTTTTTGGTTGCCTCCGAAACAGCGATAATCAGGTCGGCCCTGCGCCTGCATATTTCGGTAAATATTTTAAAGCGCAGCTTGTGCTCTTTTGTAAATAGTTCCGGCATGTAGAGCGGAATCAGGTCGTGGACGATGCCGACGAACCGCGTTTTTCCTTTAAAAAGGGGAAGGTAGTGCCTTGTTCCCACGAAGACGTCAATGTTATATTTTTTTAAATAGCGGTGCATGTGCGTCAGATACCGCAGCTGCTTTTTTTTCTCCCCGCCGTAATAAACCATGTGCCAGTTTTCAGGCAGGGTGAGGGGGCTTTTTAATTCGTCGTAGCTGAACAGATAATATTCATTTTCTTTATCGAGTTTCATGATATTTTTCAGGATGTGGATAATCCACTGTCCGATTCCTGAAGCTTCTTTTACTAATGTGGAAGTGTCAAAACCTATTCTCATTTTTCTTTTATCCTCTTTCTTTGTGCAGTGCCGAATCATCAACCAGAGCTTGTATGAATTTTCAGATACGCTCTGGTACAGCAAAACTTATTTTTCATTGCACCAGGTAATACACAGTCATTTGAAAAGTATTTCCGGTATTTATGGAATATGATTGCCTGCTTTTAAAAATACTTTGCATTTATCAGAAAAAATGCTATGATATAGTATAACACAAAAAGGAAAAAATTACAATATTCTTGTATCAATACAAAAAATCAGGAGGAAAATTGGATGACTGCAAAACAAAACTATGAAGCATGGCTTTCCGGAGAGGAATTTGATGAGGAAACGAAGAGGGAATTAAGAGGGATTGCCCATGACGATAAGGAGATTGAGGACCGTTTTTATAAGGAGCTGGAATTTGGAACCGGGGGACTCCGGGGACTTCTCGGTGCCGGCACGAACCGCATGAATTTATATACGGTTGGAAAGGCGACACAGGGCCTTGCGGATTTTGTGAATTCGCAGAAGGGGCAGGAAAAGGGTGTTGTTATCGCCTACGATTCCAGAAGGTATTCTAAGGAATTTGCATTTGCAGCCGCGCAGTGTCTGGCTGCAAATGGAATCCGTGCTTATATATTTGAAAGCCTGCGTCCCACGCCGGAGCTTTCTTTTGCCGTGCGGGAGCTGGGGTGCATTGCCGGAATTGTCATTACGGCAAGCCACAATCCGCCTGAATATAACGGATATAAGGTATACTGGGAGGACGGCGCGCAGATTACGCCGCCGAAGGACAGGCAGATTATTGAGTGCGTGAACCAGGTTACAGATTATGGGAAAATAAAGACCATGGAAAAGGAACAGGCAAAAAAGGGTGGTCTGCTTTGCATTGTGGGGGAGGAACTGGATGCGCGTTATATGGAAGAATTAAAGAAGCTGACAGAAAATAAAGAGGTGATCAAAGAGCAGGGAAAGGAACTGAAAATCGTGTACACGCCCCTGCATGGCACCGGAAATGTGCCGGTTCGCCGCATTTTGTCTGAGCTTGGATTTACGAAGGTGTACGTGGTGGAGCAGCAGGAACAGCCTGACGGGGATTTTCCGACAGTCAGCTACCCGAATCCGGAGGATGAAAAGGCATTTGCGCTGGCGCTTGAGCTGGCAAAGGAAAAGGATGCGGATCTTGTGCTGGCAACGGATCCGGATGCAGACAGGCTCGGTGTGTACGCAAAGGATGAAAAGACGGGGGCCTATATGCCGTTTACCGGAAATATGTCGGGCATGCTTCTCTGTGAATATCTGCTGGAACAAAAAAAGAAAAAGGGAACTCTGCCTTCGGATGGGACGATTGTAAAGACGATTGTCACAACCAATATGGCCAATGCTGCGGCACAGGCGTACGGAATGCAGCTTGTGGAAACGCTGACGGGATTTAAATATATCGGGGAGCAGATAAAATTTTTTGAACAGGAGAAAAACCGTTCGTATGTATTTGGATTTGAGGAGAGCTATGGCTGTCTTGCAGGCACGTATGCGAGGGATAAAGACGCGGTAGCGGCTGTGATGCTGCTGTGCGAAGCGGCGGCATATTATAGAAGCGCCGGGAAAACGTTATGGGACCAGATGCTTGCGATATTTGAGACATATGGCTATTACCGTGAGGGGCAGAAATCCATTACACTAAAAGGAGCAGAAGGGGCAGAAAAGATTCAGAATATACTGAAAAAATTCCGGGAAGACGGCATAAAAGGCATTCCGGTACAGTCCGGAAAGGTTTTGCAGGTGCTGCAGACGAGGGATTATAAAAAAGGAATCATCACCGACCATTTGCATGGCGGCAATAGGCCGACCGGACTGCCGGCCTCTGATGTGCTGTATTATGAACTGGAGGAGGATGCGTGGCTTTGTGTGCGGCCGTCGGGGACAGAGCCAAAGATTAAGTTTTATATGGGAGTGAAGGGCAGCAGTGTTTCGGATGCCAGTGAAAAACTGGAGCAGCTGGAGCAGGGAATGGAGAAGCTGTTAAATTCATAAAACCATCATACAAAATCAAAATTCTTTAAAAAAAATGACACACATTAATCACAAATGACTGCTAGACTAATTTTAAATTAAGATAACAAGTTCCGTTTTGTGGAATAGCACAGTATTTTTTTGGCAGAATATGAATTGTTTGAATTGTATATACAAGTTTGAAAATTTATAATTTTGCAGGGAATGATATCACATGGGCACATTACCACATGGACACAATAGAAAGGAGTCATTTGATATGTTTGATGAGAATAACAGAGAGCAGGACAATGTAGAGGCAGCGCAGCAGAATAAGGATGGAATGCAGGTGCAGGAGCCGGCAGAGCAGATGCAGCAGCAAACAGTGCAGCAGGAGCCGGCAGAGCAGATGCAGCAGCAAACAGTGCAGCAGGAGTCAGCAGAACAGATACAGCAACAGCAGACAGAGCCAGTGCAGCAGCAGGTGGGACAGTTACAAAATCAGCCGGATGCGGGAAATGAACACGGCAGCCAGGGCAAAGTGGTTGGGGACCGCGGCCTGAGTAATGGGTATAGTCAGAATGAGTACCGTTATGGAAGAAGCTATTATCAGAATCAGTCGCAGGAAGGACGGAATATGTCGCAGCAGAACCAGCCCTTTACACAGTGGAATGCGCCGCAGCAGAACCAGTCCTGTACAAATTACAATACACCGCAGCAAAATCAGCCGGGAGCGAAAAAGGGTGTATGGCTGACTGTCGGAAAGGTGGCTGTGGCAGCCGTACTGGTTATGGCTGTCGGAGCAGTCAGTGCAATCGGCACTGTCAGGCTGATTAACCAGGGAAGAATTGAGGCAGGCGCCGAGGATTCCACCGCCAGCAGCTTTAATCGCTCAGGAAGCAGAGAAAGCCGGAAGTCGGATTCCGAAAAAGCTTCCTCTATTTCCACAGTTTCTGCCAGCACGGCGGTTGTGACAGATGTGTCGGAAATGGTTACAAATACAATGCCGTCGGTTGTGGCGATTACAAACGTTGGAACGGTTTCCTACAATGGCTTTTTCGGTTCCATGGGAACGTATGAGGCAGAGAGCAACGGCTCCGGAATTATTATCGGACAGACGGATGACGAGTTGTTAGTGGTAACGAACCAGCATGTGGTGGCGGGTGCGGATACGCTGAAGGTCATATTTATAGATGAGGAATCCTGCGAGGCAAATGTGAAAGGAACAGATGCGGAAAAAGATCTGGCAGTGATTGCAGTTCCGATTCGTTCCCTGAAGGAGGAGACGTTAAATAAAATAAAGGTTGCGACGCTGGGAGATTCTGATGCTCTCAATGTCGGGGAGCCGGCGATTGCCATCGGTAATGCATTAGGCTACGGGCAGTCTGTCACGCTTGGAGTTATCAGCGCCAAAGACAGAGAGGTGACAACAGAGAATTCAACAAATAAGCTGATTCAGACGGATGCAGCAATTAATCCCGGAAACAGCGGCGGCGCGCTTTTGAACATTGCAGGGGAAGTCATTGGCATTAATTCTGTAAAATACAGCTCCACGGAGGTGGAAGGAATGGGCTATGCCATTCCGATTTCCGATGCGACGCCGATTATCAATGAGCTGATGAACAAGGAGACAAAGACGAAAGTGGACGATGCGAACCAGTCTTATCTTGGCATTTCAGGGGTAGACATCACCAGTGATGTGGCACAGAGCTATAATATGCCAAAAGGGGTATATGTGGCACAGGTAGTAAAGAACAGTCCGGCAGAGGAAGCGGGAATCCGCAAAGGAGATATCATCACAAAGATTGCGGATGTTTCTGTAACCTCCTTTGATGAGCTGAAGGCGGAATTAGAGTACCATGAGGCCGGAAGCAAGGTGATGGTTGAGCTGCAGACACAGGCACAGGGTTCTTATGGCTACGAGACAAAGAAGATCGAAGTAACCCTTGCAAAGAAAGAAGACTGACAAATGAATATTTGACTTTCATATAATAAAAATGGAAACCTGGAAAAAGCAGGTTTCCATTTTTTTTTCAGGAAATAAATTCGTATTTCCTGCAGAATAAAAATTTTTCAAGGGATTCCGCATTTGACTCGGCCAGACAGTTAAATTTCTGCGGACGTCGGTTCCGGACGGGAGGTACTTAATTTTGTTTTTGATAAATGTTCCTTTAGTATCATATTAATATACTGACTAAAGGATCGGTCATCTTCCTCAGCAAGTTCTTTGATTTTTTCAATCACATCTTCATCTAACGTAATACTTACACGGGCTTTTAATGGTTTCATTCTTTACCACCTTTCTTTTCGTTGTCTTTTGTTGTCCAGTTAAACTAAATGTTTTCAGAAGATACGTGCTGTATTGACTGTGTGCCTAATACAATATAACATATTCGAATATTTCATATTGTAAAATAAGATAAAATGACATAAAATATGATTCAAATTCTAAAAAAATGAAAAAATTAATGGATTATTCTGAAATTATGCCACAAATTCAAAATAGTAAAAAAATTAAAAATGATTCATTTATAACGTACTAAAATATGTTTTTTTTTATGCATATAATCCAGGCGTAATTTCCTTTTTTTAAAGGAAATTTAAAAATGTTTTTTTGCTCCCTTCCATTTTTTTGTTGACACAAATAATACTTTATAGTATTATAAATGATAAAGTATTACTAAGTAATATTTTTAATTGCGCGGACAAAAGCCTGCAGCAGGCACATACATAGGGTTCCATAAAAATGGATTCAGGACAGTGCCGTCGGGCAAAAGAAGCGTATGGGAGTTTGTGGATACGGATGTGCAGTTTTGCTGTGGTATCCATGGAGGTTCAGGATGAAAAAAAACAGCTTTCATTTTGTGAAATATATGCTTGTCCTCGGGATGACGGCAGTGTATTTTTTTGTTGTGCATTGCATAATGGGGCAGTCAGGCGTTTTTTCCGGCAAAATGCCGGCTCGCAGATGTAGTCTGGTTTTAAGCAGCGTTTACTGTTGCATGTATATCCTGCTGCTGCACAGGTTTGAGGCATTGGCAATAGGGCATAGAAGGATGCTTGATTTGTCTTATGGGCATTTTATTACATCCTGCTGCATGAACCTTGGATTTTCTATATTTTTGTGGAGCCTGGCTCCTGTAAAAGCAGGATATGCGGTTAAGGTTTTTTTCGGAATGGTTTCTTTTCAATGTGTATGCGGACTGCTGTTGATTTTGTTTCTGCACCGTATGTATGAGGGAAACCACTTTGTGAAAGAGGCGCTGTTTGTCTATGGAGACAGAGATAACCTGAATGAATACCGGCGGATGAAAAGCACCATCACCCGGTATTTTAAGGTCAGCCAGGAGCTGAATTTTAAGGCGGGCAGGGAACAGATTTTACAGGCTGTAAAAAGGGCGGATATTCTTTTTCTCGGGGATATTCCCACACAGCTTCGAAATGAAGTCATAAAATTCTGCATGCAGTCGGAAAAGGAGTGCTACTGCGTTCCAAAAATATCGGATGTATATATCCAGAATGCGGTGGTAAGGCAGCTGAATGACAAGCTTCTTCTGCAGTTTCCGGACATTGGAATCCGCGGATATGCCCGGCTTGTAAAGCGTTTGATGGATCTTGTGGTTTCCGTGCTCTTACTGCTTGCGGCAGCTCCGTTTATGGGTCTGATTCTCATCGGCATAAAGCTGGAGGACGGCGGCAGTATTTTGTATCGGCAGGAAAGAATCACGGAAGGAAACCGGACATTCTGGATGCTGAAATTCCGCAGCATGAAAGAAAATGCGGAAAAAGACGGCATGACGCTTGCCAAAAAAGAAGACAGCAGGGTCACCAGGGTGGGTAAGGTTATCCGCAATCTGCATATGGATGAGCTGCCGCAGTTAATCAATGTTATAAAAGGCGACATGTCGCTTGTAGGACCGCGGCCTGAGAGAAAGGAATTTATTCAGGAATACGAAAAAATTATCCCTGAATTTGCAGAGAGGCTCAAGGTAAAGGGCGGGCTCACCGGCTACGCGCAGGTGTATGGGAAATACAATACCGAGCCGGAAGACAAGATTAAGTATGATTTATACTACATATATAATTATTCGGTATGGCTGGATATAAAAATCCTGCTGCTGACGGTCAGAATCCTGTTTCAGCCTGAAAATACCCAGGGAGTGGAACAGGGACAGACAAGTGCCGTAAAGAAAAAATAGCACAATACATATAGAAGAAAGCCGGTATGCGTGATGGAAAAGGTGCTGATTATCGCTGCCGTTTCCGGGTTCCTGATGCAATTTGAAAAGGTCAGTGTCAGGCTGTTGCAGGAAATGGGATATGAGGTTCATTTTGCTTCCAGTGCAAAAAAGCAGGTATATCAATTTGAGGAAGAGGAGTTTGAAAAGCATGCTGTCTGCTTTCACCCGATTGCAATTGCGCAGCAGCCTTTTCACTTTGCCAGCAATAGAAAAGCCCTGCGGCAGATTATAGAAATCATGGAGACAGAGAAGATTGACCGGATTCACTGCCATACGCCGATGGGAGGATTCCTCGGCAGGATGGCGGGCAGACATTTTCCAGCACAGAAAATCAAGGTAATCTATACGGTGCACGGCTTTCATTTTTATAAAGGCTGCAATCGGCTTGTCTACAGACTGTTCCATGGGATAGAACGCTGTCTTGCACAGTATACGGATGCCATTGTTACTATTAATAAGGAAGATTATGAAACGGCAGACAAATTTCGGATGAAAAATAATCAGGGTCATATATATTACATGCCGGGAATCGGACTGGACATGGAGCAGTATTGCATTGCAGAGACCCGGCAGCGAATGGAAGCCAGGAAGGCGTTAGGAATCCGTGGATTTTTTTTGCTCAGCGTTGGTGAAATCAGAGCCAATAAAAATCAGATTGTGATGATAAGGGCGCTGGGGAGGCTAAAAAAAGAAGGGTATGATATGGAAAAGATTGTTTATGGAATCGTTGGGGACGGGCCGCAGAAAAAGAAAATAGAAAAACTGGCAAAGAAGCTGAACATAGAGGACAGAATCCGGTTTTATGGCTATCAGAAGGATGTAAGGCCTTACATCCGCGCAGCAGACGCCACAGCCTTTCCGTCAGTGAGGGAGGGACTTGGCATGGCCGCGCTCGAAAGTCTGGCAATGGGGGTGCCCGTCCTTGCGGCCGATAACCGGGGAACCAGGGAATATATGAGTCCGCCGGAAAATGGAATGGTCTGTCCGGCAAAGGACGCAGAGGGGTTTGCACAGGGAATTCGGGAAATGATAGGCAGACAACACGTCTGGAGCGGGGAAAAACAAAAAAAACGAATTCGGGAAAGCGCACTGCGGTTTGATCAGTCCTGCTCAGAAAAAGTGATGAAAAAGGTATATGAAGAAACCTTTCGTTAGCGTGATTCTGTGCGTGTACAATCCGAAAAGGGAAGAGTTGCACGAGGCAGTCATGTCTATGATTTTGCAGTCAATGGAAGAATGGGAATTGCTTTTGTATGATGATGGTTCCGATACAGAGCAGGAAAGGTTCATTTATGAAATGTCATATATGGACAGACGGATCCGTTATTTTAGGAGTAACAGGCATCATGGCCTTGCATACGGTTTAAATAAATTAATAAATTGCACATCCGGAACTTACATAGCACGTATGGACGGCGATGATGTATCCCACCCGGAGCGGTTAAAAAAGCAGTGTGTTTATCTGGAAAACCATCTGTACTACGCCTGGGTGGGAAGTAATGCCAGACTGATTGATGCGCAGGGAAGGGTATGGGGAAAAAGGCGTATGCCGGAGGTTCCCCAAAACCGTGATTTTTTGAAATATTCGCCCTACGTGCATCCTTCTGTCGTATTTCGTGCAAAGGTGCTGAAAGAAAATCCATATAAAAGCACCGAAGCATTGCGCGGCGAAGATTACGAATTGTTTATGAGGCTTCATGCAAAGGGCTGGCAGGGCTGCAATCTGCAGGAAGAGCTGTTGTCCTACAGGGAAACGGCGGCGGCTTACAAACGGCGGAAATTTTGCTGCCAGGTGCAGGAGCTGCGCATTCGCCGTCAGGGCTTCGGCATGCTGAACATAAAAAGTCCATGGAAATGGTTTTATATTGTGAAACCGGTCATTGTGTGGATGCTGCCGGCAAGACTTCTGCTGTTCCACAGGAAACGGCGCTGTAATTGTTTTATAAAATAATCATTCAATAAAATAATTAATCAATAAAATAAATGATTTTTGAATATCAGACTGGTCGGATTATGCTCTCGAATGCGGGAGCACAAAGAACATACGATGGTTTTGGAACATAGAAACATATACAGGAAGGAAGCAAACAGGCTTATGAAAAACAGACGTTTGAAAAAATATTGCAGACAGTTGTCAAAGGTTCCGGAATGGGACAGAATTTCGGACCGAACAATGGACGGTTCCGTGCAAAATGAGCTGGCAGACGATACAGAAGTGATTCGCGCAGTCACGAATTACGTGCTGGCGCCCTCCCTGAATGCCTATGTGCTGTGGGTGCTATCAGAGGCGTTGCAAAGCGGAAAAAAACGTCTTTATTTTTTGGCGAGGGACGGATACTTTATGTATCTCTATGCAAAAAAATATGCAGAGCAGTACCATCTGCCCATTGCGTGCAGATATTTGTACTGCTCCCGTTATGCACTCCGGGTTCCCATGTATCATCTGGATATGGACCAGGCACTTTCCTACATTACACTGGGTGGGCTGGATGTAACGCCCGATAAAATTATGAAGCGGGCGGCGCTGACGGAGGAAGAGGCGGTTCAGGTGCTGCATGAATTACAGCTGCCGTATAAAAGAGAGGAGCAGATACCGGGAAAAAAGCTCAGAAGGGTAAAAAAAGCTCTGGCAGAATGCGGGCTTTTTCTGAACTATGTACAGGAACATTCGCGCGCCGCGATGGAGGAGCTGCAAAGCTATATACGCCAGGAAGGCCTGCTGGATGATGTCCCGATGGCGGTAGTGGACAGCGGATGGGTCGGCTCCATGCAAAAGCAATTAAAAGAATGTATCCGTGAGACAGGCGGACAAAATAAGAACAAATGTTCGATAGAGGGCTATTACTGGGGCTTATATGGGCTGCCGAAAGGGGTGGAGCGTGAGAAGTATCACACCTATTATTTTTCGCCGGAAGGCGGGATGAAGCAGAAGGTATATTTCAGCAATTGTCTGTTTGAAGGAATATTCAGCGCACCGCACGGCATGACGGTAGGCTACAAAACAGAGCGGGGCAGGGTGAAGCCGAAGCTCGCATACATAGACAGGGAGCGAAAAGAGTTTTTTGAACTGACGCAGCAGTTTCTGTGTGGATATCAGGATTGTTTTATCAAAAACATGGGCGGAGATTTTCAAAAACTGCTGGAAGCATGCCATCCCCAAAAGAGCCGCGAAGCGGTATACGGTCTGATGAGGCTGTTTATGGGAAAACCGACCAAAAAAGAGGCGATGGTATATGGGAATTTGTATTTTTCAGACGATGTGCTGGAATACGCCGGAAAACGGATGGCGGAACCGATGAGTGAGCGTGAACTGCGCAGCAATCATCTTCTGGCGCGCATTTGGCGGGAACGGAAAAAGGAGCCGCTGCCGGTAAAACAAAGCGCCTGGTATGAGGGCAGCGTGTCCTGCTGCAGCGCCCATACCACCTATCACCGTATGGCATACGCGGGCTATAAATATTTGCTATATTACAGACAGAGAAACAGATGGAGGCGCAGCAATGAATACTAAGAAGCAATGGAAACAATACTGGTTTGTCATAAGAGAACTGACCGGGAGGGAACTAAAGAGAAAATATTCGAGAAGTAAGCTGGGAATTTTGTGGAGCGTACTCCAGCCGCTGCTCAACATGGCGGTGCTGACCTTTATTTTTTCTTACATGTTCCGCAGGAGCATTGACAATTATCCGGTCTATTATTTGTGCGGCAGCGTGATGATGTCGCTGTTCAGCAGCGGGACAGGCTCCGGTCTGTCGGCGCTGGCAGATAACCAGGGATATCTGATAAAACTAAAACTGCCGATGCGGGTGTTTGTGATATCCAGAGTGTACACGGCGCTGGTCAATTTTTGTTATTCACTGCTGGCGTTTATCCCGATTCTGATTCTGTTCCACATCCGGCCCGGATGGAGTATTCTGATGCTGCCGGTGCTTGTGGCGCTGCTGACAATATTTGTACTCGGAATTTCGTATATGCTGAGCGTCGCCTGCGTCTTTTTTGGAGATATCCGGCATTTGTGGGGGATATTTATCACACTGGTCATGTTTCTGTCGGCCATATTTTATCCGCTTGACCGGCTGCACGGCGTTTCCAGGACGATTGTCGCACACAACCCCATGTATCTGTTTATTCATTGTTTCCGGAAAGTCATGTATCTGCACCAGATGCCGGATGGCAGTGAAATCAGCACACTGCTTTTGTGGGCCGCGGCAATGTATGTTATCGGGCTGCAGGTATTTCAGAAAAACAAAAATAAAATTGTACAGAAGTTATAGCAGGAGGAACCTATGAGTAAAGAATGGCTTTCACTGGGAAGCGTGATTTTAAAATATTTGGTTTTGGCAGTGATATTCAGCATTGTTCTGGAAATGCTGATACGTTTTGTGAGAGGGCTTCTGCCGGAAAAATACAGAAAAAAAGGAAAGCAGGGGCGCTGTGCGGGAACAGACAGCACGGCTGCGCAGAATCCCAATGCGGTGATTCTGGCAAAACATGTATGTCTTGATTTTGATAAGAGCATCGATGAGTATTCCTCGTTAAAGGAACTGGTGATTCAGAAGATAAAGCGAAAGAGAGAAAAGGGAAAATTCCGCGCCCTGGATGACATTTCCTTTGAAATTGAAAAAGGGGACGTCGTCGGAATCATCGGGACAAACGGAGCGGGGAAATCGACGCTGCTTCGGATTGTGTCGGGAGCCTATACCCCTACAGCGGGAAGCATGTCCGTAAAATCCGGCGAGGTCCAGATGCTGACGCTGGGAACCGGATTTGACGCAGAACTGACGGGAAAGGAAAATGTCTATCTGAACGGAGCCATCATCGGATATGACAAGGCCTTTATCAGAGAGCATTACGATGAGATTGTGGAATTTGCCGAGCTGGAAGGATTTATGGACGAAAAGATGAAAAAATATTCATCCGGTATGATATCCAGACTTGGGTTTGCTGTTGCAACAGCAGGGAATGCGCCGGAAATTCTGATTCTGGATGAGGTGCTGAGCGTAGGGGACCGCCTGTTTGCGATAAAAAGCCTGAATAAAATAACGGAGCTGATTCACAGCGGCTCCACGGTTATCATGGTTTCCCATTCCACGGGTACAATCCGGGAAAATTGCAATAAGGTCATGTGGATAGAAAAAGGAAAACTGGTCGTATACGGGCCGGCCGATGAGGTGTGTAATCTGTATGAACAGTATGATGGAAAAACCATTCCGGGCCACATGCTGCAGGTGAAGGAGGCGTAACAATGGAGCCAAAAAAAATATCGGTTATTGTGACAGTTTATAATATGGAGACCCTAATCCGGCGGTGTCTGGAAAGCATTCAGAAGCAGCTTTACCGCAATCTTGAGATTCTCGTGGTGGACGACGCAAGCACAGACAATTCGGCAGCCGTGGTACGGGACCTGATGAAGGAGGATGAACGGATTCGTCTGCTCACGCATGAGACAAACAAAGGCTTATATCACGCGAGAATAACGGGAGTGGAGCAGGCATCCGGCGAGTACATCGGATTTGTGGACAGCGATGATTATGTGACATGCGATTATTTCAGCGCACTGGCAAAGGAGGCTTTAAGATATCAGGCGGATATCACGGTGGGAAAGGCCGTTCATGAAGATGAGCTGGGCTACCGTTACGTGCATAACCTGTATCATTTTTATGAATTTCCGGTGCTTCAGGGAGCAGAAATTGAAGAGGCATACTGGAAGCAGGAGGGCCGTTGCTTCATCTGGCACACCGTCTGGAACAAGCTGTATACCAAGCGAATCTGGGAGCAGGCGCTTCCCCGTTTCAAAAAGCAGGACAGGCATTTGATTATGACGGAGGATTTTGCTTTTACAAGTGTACTCTTTCACTATGCAAAGGTGCTGTGCGGCACTTCTTACGGTGCTTATTTTTATTACCAGCATGCGAAGGCTTCGACAAGCCTGAAGGGAAGCACAGAAAAATATAAGAAAAATATTGAAGATTTGAAGACAGCGTTTACATTTGTAGGTCGTTTTCTTGATGAAGAACATGCAAATGCAAAGACAAAGGAGTGGGAGAACCTGG
>CANOFI010000016.1 GCA_947565255.1 uncultured Lachnospiraceae bacterium | reverse complement strand
CAAAGCAGGAAGTAAAAGAAGAATACAGGCAGAGTGAAGGAGATCCTCAGATTAAGGGGAAAATCAGACAAAAGATGAGAGAGGCTTCCCAGAGGCGAATGATGCAGGCTCTTCCGGAAGCAGACGTTGTAATTACAAACCCGACTCATCTGGCGGTTGCGATTAAATACGAAGCATTTGCACGGGAAAATGAATCGCAGACCGGACAGAAGAAGGCATTAAAACCTGCGCCGAAGGCACCGGTTGTGATTGCAAAGGGACAGGATTTTCTGGCAGAGAGAATTAAAGAAGCGGCGAGGGAATATAACGTTGAAATTGTGGAGAATAAGCCGCTTGCAAGAATGTTATATTATAACGTGGAAATAGATGAGGAAATTCCGCCGGAGTTGTATCAGGCAGTAGCCGAGGTTCTGGCGTTCGTATATAATTTGAAGAAAAAATAACAATAACAAAAATAAGAAAGGAGGTAGTGGCCATGAAAAAGGCGGATATAGGTATTGGGTTGTATATCCTCGCTGCGATTGTATTTTTAATCATTCCATTACCTTCCATTGTTTTAGATGCGATGTTATGTGTCAACATTTCGATTGCGCTTGTTGTTATGTTTGATGCATTATTTGTAAGAGAAGTGTTGGATATGGCTGCTTTTCCGACTATTCTGCTGTTCACGACTATTTTCAGAATTTCTCTGAATGTGTCGTCCACCAAGCTGATTCTCGGCAATGGCGACGCAGGAAAGGTTGTGGAAACATTCGGAAACTTTGTTGGTGGAAATGACCTGATAATTGGTATTATTGTGTTTATTATTTTAATTCTTGTGCAGTTTATGGTCATCAATAAAGGTTCGGAACGTGTGGCAGAGGTAACGGCAAGGTTTACTCTGGATGCAATGCCCGGTAAACAGATGGCCATTGATGCCGATTTGAATACAGGTGCAATTACGGACGAGGATGCAAAGGTAAGACGTGAAAAAATCCAGCAGGAGGCCAGCTTCTTTGGCTCTATGGATGGTGCAGTAAAATATGTAAAGGGAGATGCCATTGCCGGACTGATTATCACAATGGTCAATATTATCGGCGGTATTGCCATGGGTGTTTTGCGGGGTGGTATGGAAATATCCGAAGCATTGGATAAATACACCATTCTGACAATTGGTGACGGACTGGTCAGCCAGATTCCATCCCTTTTAATCTCACTTGCAACAGGTATTTTAGTGACAAAGGCATCCAAGGAAGCCGACTTTGCCAATGTACTGGTCGGACAGCTATTTGGGATACCAAAGGTATTATATATTGTCGGAGGAACCCTGTGTTTCCTCGGACTGGTGACACCGCTCCCATGGTTTTTGTTCTGCGCTTTTGGCATTGCATTTATCGTTACAGGGTTAAGCATTGCAAAACGCATCGGTGTTGCACAAATCGTAGAGGAAGTTGAAACCGGAGAGGATGAGGCGGAGGAGATTCGCCGTCCGGAAAATGTGGTATCGCTGCTTCAGGTTGACCCAATCGAACTGGAGTTCGGGTACGGAATTATTCCGCTGGCGGATGTCAATCAGGGAGGAGATTTGCTTGACCGTGTCGTTATGATTCGCCGTCAGGTGGCTCTTGAGCTGGGTACGGTTGTGCCGATTATCCGTCTGCGCGACAACATTCAGTTAAATCCAAATCAGTACATTATTAAGATAAAAGGCATTCAGGTCAGTGAGGGAGAAATCTTATTTGACCATTACATGGCGATGAATCCGGGCTTTGTGGAGGAGGAAATCTCAGGTATTCCGACATTCGAGCCTTCCTTCCATCTGCCGGCAATCTGGATTACGGAAGGGCAGAGAGAGCGCGCGGAAAGCCTCGGATACACGGTTGTTGACCCGCCGTCCATCATTGCAACACATTTGACAGAAATAATCCGAAAGCATATTGCGGAACTGCTTACAAGGCAGGATGTGCAGAACTTAATCGACAACTTAAAGGAAAACCATCCGACCCTTGTGGACGAACTTGTTCCAAAGCAGCTTGGTGTAGGTGAAATTCAGAAAGTGCTGCAGAATCTTTTGGCGGAAGGGATTTCTATCCGGGATTTGCTGTCTATTTTTGAGACGCTGGCAGATCATGCGTCAGTGACCAGGGACACGGATATTTTGACAGAGTATGTGCGCCAGACGTTAAAACGTGCAATATCCAACAAGTATTTTCCGGCCAATGAGCCAACCAGCGTTGTAACACTGGACCCGAAAGTTGAGCAGGAGATTATGGGAAGCGTAAAACAGACAGAGCAGGGTGCATATTTAACGTTAGAGCCGGAGCGCATCCGCAGCATTGTCAATGCAGTTGAGGAGCAGACCGGTAAGCTTGAAAATATGGGAAAAAGTGCAATTATTATCACTTCTCCGATTGTGCGTATGTATTTTAAGAAAATGACAGAAGAATATATGAAGGATTTGATTGTTGTTTCATATAGTGAAATTGATTCCAGTGTTGAATTACAGTCAGTAGGGATGGTGACAGCATAGTGATTATTAAAAAATTTCAGGCAGAGACTGAAAAGGAAGCGATTGTAAAAGCGAGTGAGGATTTGGGCGGCGACGCAATTGTTATGAATATTAAGACCGTGAAGCCGAGGGGATTTATGCGCATTTTCAGGAAACCCTACGTAGAGGTCACCGCAGCGCTGGATGAGAAAAAGGATATAAAGGGAAATGAAATTCAGAATCTTATCACGAAGGAAGCACAGACAAAGGCAGAGCCGCAGCCAAGGAAGGAATTTTCAGTTTCTTCTGCGGAGCAGAGGATGGAGGATAACCCTATTTTAAGAGAGCTGGAGCGCAGGGAAACACAGAACCAGAAGACAGATATTCTGGAAGAAAAGCTGACAGATATTCAAAAACTTCTGCAGGAAAAGCTGGCAAAGGAAGACAAAAAGGCTGCGGATGAGAAAAGGACGCAGGTTGAGGAAGAATCTGAGATTGAAATTTATACAAAATTGATCTATAACAAGCTTCTGGAACAGGAAATCGATGAAATTTACGCCAACCAGATTGTAGATGAAATTGATAAAAATGTAAAAAAGGATGTAGGACTGGATTATATATTATCTACAGTGTACCAGAAAATGATTTTAAAACTTGGTGAGGCAAAGACGATTACGTTAGGGAAAAAACTTCCCAAGGTTGTATTTTTCATTGGGCCGACCGGGGTGGGAAAGACAACGACGATAGCAAAAATTGCTTCCAAGTTTACGCTGGAGGAAAAGAAAAGGGTTGCCATGCTGACGGCCGACACATACCGGATTGCGGCGACAGAGCAGCTGCACACGTATGCGGATATTCTGAATGTGCCGTTTCAGGTCGTATATACGCCGGATGAAATAAAAAAAGCAATGGAAAAATACAACGATTATGATTTGATTTTAGTGGATACTGCCGGACATTCCCACCAGAATGAACAGCAGCTGTCAGACATTAAGAAGCTGGTTTTAACCGTAGAGGACAAAGAACAGTCAGAAATTTTTCTTGTGCTGAGTGCAACGACGAAATATAAAGATTTGCTGAGTATTGCCGATTCTTACAAGGGTGTGGAAGGATTTAAGCTTATTTTTACCAAATTGGACGAGACAACCTGTTTTGGTAATATTTTAAATTTAAAATTATATACCGATGCGGATTTATCCTATTTGACATGTGGACAAAATGTGCCGGATGATATTGAGAAATTAGATGCACAGAGGATTGTCAAGCAGTTGTTAGGGGGGTAAGAGATGGACCAGGCAGAACAGTTGAGAAATATTGTAAAGTTACAGAATCAGTCGCAGCCCCGGAAAGTAGCCCGCGTAATCACTGTTACAAGCGGCAAGGGAGGCGTTGGAAAGTCAAATATGTCCGTGAATCTTGCACTGCAGCTGCGTCAATTGGGAAAGCGGGTGATTATTTTTGACGCGGACTTTGGTCTTGCAAATGTTGAGGTACTTTTTGGCGCAATTCCGCAGTATAATTTAGGAGATGTAATTTACCGGGATAAAAATATTAAAGAGGTCATCACAACAGGCCCCATGGGAATTGGGTTTATTTCAGGGGGAACAGGAATCGAAGGTCTCGGCAATCTGGGAAAAGCACAGGTACAAAAGTTAGTATCCAATCTGGCCGAGCTGGATTCCCTGGCGGATGTGATTATTGTTGATACCGGCGCCGGGATTTCGGATAGTGTGTTAGAATTTGTAATGTCGGGACACGAAGTAATTTTGGTGACGACTCCGGAACCGACGTCGATTACGGACTCATATTCTCTTTTGAAGGCATTAAACAGAAGTCCGGATTTTTCCACCTCGGATATTCAGGTAAAAGTTGTTGTGAACCGGGTGCTGTCTGTGGAAGACGGAAATAATTTGTTTGGAAAGCTGGATGTGGTGGTGGACCGGTTTTTAGACCTTAATATAGAATATCTGGGTACGGTACCGCAGGATGACTGCATCTTAAAGGCAGTGATGAAGCAGGTTCCGGTATCCATTGAATTTCCGCATTCGAAGTCAGCCAGGGCATTTGCAGAGATTGCAAGAAATCTGGTACAGGAGGAACAGGGAGAAGAAAAGACGGCGGGCAAGAGAGGACTTGCCGGATTATTTTCCAGTTTTATGAGTAAGAGAAGATTTAAGTAAAAATAGTACAGGAAAGGAACAGCGTATGATTGAGAGAATTATAAGCGTTGGGAATAAGATCGATATCGAAAAAGTGAATCCGGATACGCACGAGAAGGCGATTTATAAAAGCCAGGTATTTGAGATTATGGAAAATGACGAAATTCATATTGCCATGCCGTTTGAAGGAACAAAACTGATTTTATTATCACTGAATATCCGTTATAAAATGTGTTTTTATACCCCGAACGGACTGTTTGAATGTACCGGGCTTGTCGTTGACCGCTTTAAGAGCGATAACCGCTATGTAGCCGTAATTAGTTTAAAAACCGGGCTGCGCAGGATTCAGAGAAGAGAATTTTTCCGTTTAGAAAAGCTGATTGATGTGGATTACCGGGTTTTATCCGAGGAAGAGTCTGTGTACGAAAGCGCAGATGCAATTTTTGAAAAAGAACGGGAACAGGTGGAGCCGCCTGTATACAAAAGCGGAATGGCAGTGGATTTAAGCGGTGGAGGCGCACGATTTGTATTAGATGATGCATATCCGAGAGAAACCCATCTGATTATGCGCCTGTATATTGAGATTACGCCGCACCGACCGGTATTCGAGGTAATTGGGAGAGTGGTTCATTCCGAAAGACTGTCGGGAAAAACGGGACAGTGTGAGAACCGGATTGAATTTGTAAGAATAAAAGAGCAGCAAAGGGAAAAGTTGATTCATTATATTTTCGCAGAAGAGCGTAGAATGAGGCAAATAAGAAAGAATTGATCGGTATGAAAAAAAATTTTTTAGTTGTTGATGACTCTGCACTTATGAGAAGGGTTATCTGTGATATAATACAATCAGACGAAAGATTTTCAGTGGAAGACATTGCAAGGGATGGGCAGCAGGCCTATGAGCTTTTGAAAGTCAAGAAGTACGATGCTGTAGTGGCAGACATTAATATGCCGCGTATGACAGGACTGGAGCTTCTGGAAGTGCTTCAGAAAGAAGGGATCCGGGCAAAGGTCATTATAGCCAGCACGCTTACCAAGGACGGCGCAAAGGAAACGCTGCGTGCGCTGGAGCTGGGTGCATTTGATTTTTTGACAAAACCAGGCAATTTTATTGAAGCAAAGGGAGCGGATTTTAAGGAAGCGCTGCTCAGAACAATAAGAGCAGCCGTAGATTCTTCTCCGGATATTCCTGCCAAGATGGCGGTTCCGTCCATTTTAAAGCCGAGAGAGCCGATAATACCGAGAAGGTCGGGCGGCAATAAGATTGTCGCAGTGGCATGCTCTACGGGCGGGCCGAAATCCCTGCAGAATGTACTGCCGTTTCTTCCGGAAAGTCTGGATGCTCCGGTGTTGCTTGTGCAGCACATGCCGGCCGGTTTTACGGCGACGCTTGCCGGCAGGCTTAATGATCTTAGCAGAATCAGGGTAAAAGAGGCTGAGGATAATGAAGAACTGGTGAAAGGGTGTGTGTATATTGCACCCGGAGGAAAGCATTTAACATGTGTGAAATCACCGGGCGGACATAAGATTGCAATATCAGACGCTTCTCCCCGAAATGCTTTAAAGCCGTGTGCGGACATTATGTATGAATCGCTGCTGAACTGTACGTTCGATGAGATTATATGCGTGGTGCTCACCGGTATGGGTTCTGACGGAACAGCAGGTATCTCATGTCTGTCGGAAGCCGGGAAAAAGATATATGTAATTGCGCAGGATGAGGCCAGTAGTGTAGTATATGGCATGCCGCGCTCCATCACCGAGAAAGGTCTGGTGGATAAGGTGGCAGTCTTGAGTGCGGTTGCGGAAGAAATCACAAGAAATGTGGGGTGTACAGAATGGATGTAAATCAATATTTAGAGATTTTTATTGATGAGACAAAAGAACATATTCAGAACTTGAATGACCAGCTGCTGGTAATTGAGCAGGAACCGGAGAACAAAGAAACGATTAATGAGATTTTCCGGGCGGCTCATTCGTTAAAGGGAATGGCTGGAACCATGGGCTATAAGAGAATGCAGAGACTTACCCATGACATGGAAAATGTATTTTCCGAAATTCGCAATGACAAGATGAAGGTGACAGCCGGGTTAATTGATGTATTGTTTCAGTCCCTGGATGCGATTGAAGGATATTTGAACCAGATTCAGGAAACGGCAGATGAAGGAACCGATGATAATGAGCCCATTATCAAAGAACTGAACCGTATTCTTGAGGAGGGTACGGGAGTTACATCAAAGCCTGCCCAGGAAAAAGAACAGAAAAAGGAAGAAAAGACGCAGGAAGCAGACAGCGGCGCTGGCCGTTTTGCCATGAAGTTTAAGGATATGAAGCTTCAGGAGCATGAAATTCATGCCATGGCGGAGGCACTGGAGAAAGGTTCTAAAGTGTATGGAATTTCTGTTTATATTCAGGAAAGCTGTATTCTGAAAGCAGCGCGTGCATTTCTTGTTTTCAAAGCGCTCGAGGAATTCGGTGAAATTGTCTGCTCCGAACCGAGTGTGCAGGAAATTGAAGATGAGAAATTTGGCTTAGACTTTAGCTTATATGTAATTACAGATGAAGAATTAGAGAAGGTTCTGCAGGCAGTGAGGGCTGTTTCCGAAATTGAAGAGGCTGTCGGACAGCCTTATGAAAGAAAAGTGGTCAAGGAAGAAAAAGAAGAGAAACCCCAGGAAAAGGAGGCTGCTGAATCCGGTCCGAGAGCACAGGCCCCGGCTGCAAAACCGGCCCATAGCAATTCCGGCGCATCGACTGCACCGGCAAAGACCAGTACGGCAGGCAAGCCGATGATTAACCGCACCGTGCGTGTGGATATTGAAAAACTGGATTCACTCATGAATCAGGTAAGCGAGCTGATTATTGCCAAGAACAGCCTGGTTGCCATTAGCGAGAGCGACGGAGAAACAGAAAAAGCCAGCCTTGGATTCCATGAACAGATAGAATATCTGGAGCGCATTACAACGAGCCTGCACGAGTCGGTTATGAAGGTAAGAATGGTCCCGATTGAGAGTGTGGTAAGCAAATTCCCGAGAATGATTCGCGACCTGTCTAAAAAGCTTTCCAAAAAGATGCAGTTATATATGACTGGTGAGGATACTGAATTGGACAGAAGCGTCATTGATGAAATCGGTGACCCGCTGATGCACCTGCTCCGTAATTCTGCAGACCACGGACTGGAGACAACAGAACGCCGTCTGGAGAGAGGAAAACCGGAGGAAGGTTCCATTTTCCTGGATGCTTATCAGGATGGAAACAATGTTGTGATTGAAGTACGGGATGATGGCAATGGAATTGATGTACAGGCAGTGAGAACAAAAGCGATTGAGCGCGGTACCATTTCACAGGAGCAGGCAGATACCATGAGTGATAAGGATATTATCGATTTGCTGTTTCTGCCGAGCTTTTCGATGGCAAAGAAGATATCGGATATTTCGGGACGGGGCGTCGGTCTTGACGTTGTAAAGTCCAAGATTGAAACATTAGGCGGAGCTGTTGAGGTAAAGAGTGTTTACGGGGAAGGAACAACTTTTATCGTAAGACTTCCATTGACGCTTGCTATTATTCAGGCACTTATGGTTGAAATTGGAAATGAAAAATATGCGATTTCACTAGATTCGATACAGACAATTGAAGACATTTCTGTGGATGATATTAAGTACGTGGAAGCAAAAGAAGTAATACATCTTCGCGGTCTGGTTATTCCAATCGTGCGTCTGGATCAGATTTTAGAGATTAATAAGACAGAGGAAGAGCCGCAAAACCTGATTGTCGTCATTGTGAAAAAGGGCGACAAGCTTGCAGGGCTGGTTGTCGACAATCTGATCGGGCAACAGGAAATCGTAATTAAGTCCTTAGGAAAATACATAAAGAATAACAAGATTATCAGCGGTGCGACCATTCTTGGTGACGGTGAAGTTGCGTTGATTCTTGATGTGAATACATTGCTGTAATGGAGGTGGCTGATATGGAAACAAGCTTGTTGGGAACAGATTCCGTTCAATATATTGTTGTGAAGATTGGAACTGAACAGTATGGAATTGATATTAAGTATGTAGATAACATTGTACGTATGCAGAAAATTACGAGGGTGCCTAAGATTCAGCCATATATGAAGGGCGTTATTAATCTCAGAGGCGAGGTCATTGCAGTTATGAGCATACGCCTGAAAATGAACCTGCCGGATGATGAATTTACAAACAGTTCCAGAATTATAATTCTGAAGCTGGACCAGCAATCGGAAATCGGTGTGATTGTAGATGAGGTGAAAGAAGTTGTTACATTAGAGACGGATGAGATTGAAAAGACGTTTTATGATATAAAAGATGAAAGAACTTCTTATATATCCGGGATAGGAAAGCATAAGGGAGAATTGATATCATTGTTGGATCTTAATGCGGTAATGCCTGAAAAGGAAAAAGAATAAGGTGGGTGTTTGTATGGCTAAGATTAACATGGATAGCATGGACTCCATGCAGTATGACATATTAAAGGAACTCGGCAATATCGGTGCCGGAAATGCAACAACAGCTCTTGCACAGATGCTGAATCAGAAGCTGGATATGAAGGTACCCCGTGTTGAGATGGTCGGGTTTGATACTCTTCCAAGTGTAATTTGTCCGGAAGAGGAACTGGTTGTCGGCATTTATCTCATGTTAGATGAGGATGTGACGGGCAGCATGATGTTTTTGATGCCCGAACGGTCGGCGCACAATTTGGTGGATCAGCTGATGGGGCGTGCAATGGGGAGTGATGAGCCTTTTAGTGAGATGGATTATTCCGCGCTCCAGGAGGTTGGAAATATTATAACAGGTTCTTATCTGTCGGCACTGTCATCCCTGACAAATCTCACGATCGGAGCTTCCGTGCCTTATGTTGCCATTGATATGGCAGCGGCAATTTTAAGCGTGCCCGCCATAGAATTTGGTCAGCTGGGAGATAAGGCTTTGCTTATTAAAACACAATTTGGCGATGATGTTATGATTGATGGATATTTTATTTTGATACCCGCATTAGAATCATATGATAAAATATTATCATCGCTAGGATTATAACAGTGGGTGATAAAGATGAGTGTAATGATTAAGGTTGGAATGGCAGATTTAAATGTCTGTGAGTATCCCAATTCGATAACGACCTTAGGACTTGGTTCCTGTGTTGGGGTTGCGCTGTACGATCCCGTAACGAAGTGTGGCGGACTTGCCCATGTCATGCTTCCGGACAGTACGGCGATTCGCAATAATGCGAACATAGCAAAATTTGCAGATACCGGTATTGTTGAACTGGTGAAACGGATGGAGAAGAAAGGTGCATCCAAAATACGCATGGTGGCTAAGATAGCAGGCGGGGCGCAGATGTTTGCTTTCAGCAATTCCACAGACCTGGTGCGTGTAGGCGAGCGGAATGTGGAAGCATGCAAGAAAAAGCTCCGGGAGCTGGGGATTCGGATTGTAGCTGAAGATACAGGCTTGAATTATGGACGTACGGTAGAATTTTATACCGAAACGGGTATGATGACAATTAAGGCCGTGGGCAAAGAATTAAAGGAAATATAGGTGAAAAATATGAATACAAAAATAATCCCGGCAATTCTCTCCCTTCTGGCAGGAATCGTCGCATTGATTGTTACATACATAAAAAAAGCCACATTAATAGAAATCTTAACAACACTATTTATAGTGTTGTTAAGTTTTTATATTTTTGGATGTATCATTAAGGCGATTATGGATAAATATGTAGCAGAGAAGGAAGAAGAGGAAGAAGAGGGCGAAGGGGAAGGAGAAGAGGGAGAAGAAGACATGGAGAACATAGAGACCCGGGAAGAACAGGATGCCCAGGATGTCGGTTAAGAAAGTGGTCATAAAATGGACTGCACAGGGCATGGAAACATGAGGTGAAGCAGATGAGTGACAAGGATAAGGAAAAACTCTGGGAAGAGTATGCCAAAAACAAAACTCCTGAAATCCGTGAAAAAATTATAATTGAATATGCACCATTAGTTAAGCTGGTAGCCGGTCATCTGCACATGTACCTCGGGCATAATGTGGAATACGATGATTTGGTTGGTTATGGAATTTTTGGTCTGATTGATGCAGTTGACAAATACAACAGTGAAAAAGAGGTAAAGTTTGAGACGTATGCCAGCTTAAGAATAAGGGGCTCCATCCTGGATTCTATCCGAAAAATGGACTGGATTCCGCGTACACTGCGCCAGAAACAAAAACGCCTGGATGCAACGATAAAGGAGATTGAAAGCCAGACGGGAAAAAACGCTACGGATGAGCAGATTGCATCAAAGCTGGGAATCGATATGGAAGAGCTGCAGGAATGGTACTCAAAAATGAAAATATCTGCAGTTGTTTCGCTGAATGAATATGTGGAGCAGGGCAGTGAAATTCCGATGGACGCCACAAGAAATTCCCACTTTGAGACACCGGAGCGGGTAATGGAGCGCGATGAAATAAGGCGCCTTCTGGCGCAGGCTCTGGATATTCTGACAGAAAAAGAAAAAAAAGTCATTTTATTTTATTATTATGAAGAGCTGACCTTAAAAGAGATCAGCCAGATTTTGGAAGTGTCAGAGTCAAGGGTATCGCAGCTGCATACAAGGGCTTTGCAAAAGCTGCGGGAGAAACTGGGGGGATCGATTCAGGTACTGCTTAGTTTTTAGTGAAAGGAGGTTATTTATGAACGGCTATTTTCAACTGGAAGTGAAAGCAAAAGGCGTATATATGCATTTTATGCCCCCGACGGATAAGGGGGCGGCGTTTCGTATGGAAGATGCCATTGCATATTTGGAGTCACACAACATAACAGGGTATAATACGATTGAGATGAAACGTGCATTGGAAAGCCGTGTTAAGACTGAACTTTTTATCAGCAGCGCAAAGCTGCCGGTTTCAGGGGAAGAAATTTTTCTGAAAATATCAGATGATAAAATGCGTGCCACGGTTAAGTTTTATCCCCCATTTAAAAATGGGAGGGTGCTAGATCAGAAGGATATCGAAGCTTCTCTTGAGGCAGCGGGGATTACGATGGGAATTAAGGAGGATGTCATCCGGGGGTTTCTGACAGACAGGCAATACTGCCAGGAAATAGTCATTGCTGAGGGAGAAGAGCCGGTACAGGGCGTGGATGCGCAGATTATTTATCATTTTGATACAGATTTAAGGGCAAAACCCCAGCTGAAGGAAGATGGAAGTGTCGATTTTCATCAGTTAAACAGCATTTCCCATGTGAAAAAAGGAGAAGTTCTGGCATCGCTGACACCGGAAAAACGGGGCAAGAAAGGGTATAATGTCATTGGAGAGTGGGTTGACCCCAGGGAGCCTAAGAAAAAGAAGTTGAGCTACGGAAAGAACATTTCCCTGACAAAGGACAAATTGTCCATTGTGTCTGAGGTTGACGGGCATGTCAATCTTGTGGATGACAAGGTTTTTGTATCCGATGTTTATGAGATTGTGACGGATGTAGATGCGGGGACCGGTGATATTGAGTATAATGGGAATATTGAGGTAAAAGGAAATGTCAGGAGTGGATTCACACTTAAGGCAAACGGAGACATTTCCGTAAATGGTGTTGTCGAGGGGGCAATCCTGATAGCACAGGGTGACATCATTTTAAGATGTGGTATTCAGGGCAAAGGTAAGGGAGAGCTTTCGGCAGGAGGAAATATTGTAACCAAATTTATTGAAAATGCAGTAGTGAATGCGGGAGCTAATATTACGACAGAAGCTATTCTGCACAGCCGTGTCAATGCGAAAGACTCTATTCTGGTCACAGGAAAAAAAGGCTTTGTCACGGGAGGAAAGGTAAGTGCGCTTTCTCTGATTGAGGCAAAGACCATCGGTTCTTCCATGGGAGCGGACACAGTTATTTCGGTGGGAACCAATCCGGAAGACAAAGAGAAGGAGCATCAGCTCCAGATTGAGATGGATGAACTGAGAAGAGAGATTGTGCGGCTGGAGCCAGTTGTAACAAAGATGACAACCTCCCTTGCAGCAGGAGAAAGATTTGCACCGGATAAGCTGGCACAAATGCGTGTTCTGGTCGGTAAATACCGCCAATGTAAGAAGAAGTACGAAGAAAATGAAAGCATGATCATGCAATTGCTTGAGAATGAAAAAGTAGAAAAAACTGCGAGAATCCGTGTAAAAGGGAAAATATACCCAGGAGTGAAAATTGTGATATCAGATAGCATGTACGTGATAAAAGAAACAGCTCAGTATTGTCAGTTCCAGAAAAAGGGTATTGATATAAAAATGAGCGGACTTTAATTGTTCAGATACAGGAGGGATTGCAATGACATATATTCGTCCAATTGAATTTAGCGGAACAGTGCAGCGGACACAGGATGTATCGACGATAAAACAAAATGAAGACCAGAAGCCTTTGCAGGACCAGAGTAATTTCCAGCAAAAAGTACAAAAGAATACGGAACATTTGACCCAGGAGGTAGCCAATAAGGATAATGCGGACGGCAGTCAGCAGAAATTTGACGCCAAGGAAAAGGGAAAGAACAAGTATAGCAGACAGGAACAGAAGCAGCGCAGGGAAAAAGAATCAAAAGAGAAGGTTGTGTTAAAGAATCAGGGGTTTGATATCAGAATTTAAAGGAGTATGGATATGGTTCCGGTTATCATTATATTATTGAGCATAGGGTTCATATTAATTCTGACAAGTTTTATATTTCGTAATTCTCTCTCTTCCGGGGACAGCGGCCGGATTATGACAGAAAAGGAAATTGAGCGTCTGGTAGAAAGCCGCTTCCGGGAAGTGAAGTACCAGCTGGACGATGAAGCGGAAAAGTCTGCGGATATGATTAAGGATCAGACAGAGCGGGAGTTAGAGAAGCTGTCGAATGAGAAAATTATGGCTGTAAATGAATATTCGGACCAGGTGATGGACCAGATTAATAAAAACCATGATGAGGTCATGTTTCTGTACAGCATGCTGAGCGATAAGCAGAAAGAACTGGACAACGCGGTGGAGCAGCTGAACAGAATAAAACGGCAGAGTGAACAGGAGGAACATCTTGCAAATTCCAAAAAAAGCAGGAAGCAGGAAGCAGAAGGGTCGCCTGCTCCGGCACCGGTAAAAAAAACAAAACAGCCAAAACATATTCCGGCGGCATCGGAAGAACGATATTCGAACAAGGCACAAATACTGCGAATGCATGAAGAGGGAATGGAGGCATTAGATATTGCCCAGCGTCTGAATCTCGGCGTGGGGGAAGTGCGTCTTGTCATTGAACTGAATAAAGAGAGGTAAGAAGGAGCATGAAGAATTTTATCCGGGGAATGGGTGTGGGAATTCTTTTCACCACCATAGTTTTTGCCATCGCATATATGGTGAATGGGGACAAGGTGTCAGACGAGGAAATTATGCGGCGTGCCGCAAAGCTGGGAATGGTAAAGGAACAGCAGCCTGTCATTTCAAAAAAAGACGAACCACAAGATGTGTCGGGTGGAGGCGTGCAGGCAACGCCGGAAGCAGTTGCAGTTCCGCAGCCGGAAGAGTCAGTGGATAAGTCCAGTGAACAGCTCTCTTCTGTTACGGGCGGCAGTGTGGGGGAAAATGTGCAGTTTGTGATACAGGGTGGAGAAGACGGCAAAAGTATATGCCGCCGTCTGGAGGATGCCGGTGTGGTACAGAGTGCTTCTGAATTTAATATGTATCTACAGCAGCATGCGCTGCAGAACAATATTGCGGTTGGAGATTTTCAGCTGCGGAAAAATATGACGCATGAAGAAGTTGTGAATATCATTATACACAGATAAGGCTATAAAATAAAAAAATGCTTGATTAATGGAAAATGATGTGATATAATAGCAAGGCAAAAAGCACGTGCATTGATTTTTGGGATGGTGCCGCAGGGTAGCCCAAAAAGAGGATGTGTGCGGAAGAAAACAACCAGATGGAGGTAAATTATGAGTGTTATTTCAATGAAACAGTTACTTGAGGCAGGCGTTCATTTCGGGCATCAGACAAGAAGATGGAATCCTAAGATGGCTGAGTACATTTACACAGAGAGAAATGGTATTTATATCATTGACCTGCAGAAATCAGTAGGAAAAGTAGATGAGGCGTACAGAGCCATTGCCAATATTGTCGCAGAGGGCGGTACTGTACTTTTTGTAGGTACGAAAAAGCAGGCCCAGGATGCAATCCGCACGGAGGCAGAGCGCTGCGGCATGTTTTATGTCAATGAAAGATGGTTAGGCGGAATGCTGACCAACTTTAAGACGATTCAGAGCAGGGTTTTGCGTTTAAAAGAGATTGAGGCTATGCAGGAGGACGGTACATTCGATGTTCTCCCTAAAAAAGAGGTTATAAAGTTAAGAAAAGAAATGGAGAAATTAGAGAAAAATCTCGGCGGAATTAAGAACATGAAGAAAATCCCGGATGTGATTTTTGTAGTGGATCCGAAAAAAGAGCGGATTTGTATTCAGGAAGCACATACATTGGGAATTCCGCTCGTCGGTATCGCAGACACGAACTGTGACCCGGAAGAGCTGGATTATGTAATTCCGGGCAATGACGATGCAATCCGTGCAGTAAAATTAATTGTTTCCAAGATGGCAGATGCTGTTGTTGAGGCAAATCAGGGTGCTGCCAACGAGACAGAGGAAGCAGAGATGCCAGAGGAAGAGGTGGCTGCTGAGGAGATTGCAGAATAAGCACGGCATGCGCTGACGTGACGACCTGCAGGGTCTAGTCATTTAGGACGCTGCAAATTTAAGGTATAGATAGGTATAGATAATTGGAGGAATAAAAAAATGGCTATTACAGCAGCAATGGTAAAAGAATTAAGAGAGCAAACAGGTGCAGGCATGATGGACTGCAAAAAAGCTCTTTCAGAGACAGATGGAGATATGGAGAAGGCAGTTGACTGGCTGCGCGAAAACGGTCTTGCCAAAGCAGCAAAGAAGCAGAGCAGAATTGCAGCAGAAGGCGTTGTAACAACGGTGGTTTCAGAGGACTGCAAAAAAGCGGCTATGGTGGAAGTAAATTCTGAGACGGATTTTGTTGCAAAGAACGAGAAGTTTCAGGCATATGTAGCGTCCGTAGCAAACCAGGTATTAAAAAATGATGTGACGGATGTTGACGCATTTATGGAAAGTCCGTCGGAGGATGCTTCTGTTACAATTGCGGAGGAGCTGGCAAACATGACAGCAACTATCGGTGAGAAGTTAAGTATCCGCCGTTTTGAGAAGGTTGATACGGATGGAATGGTGATTTCCTACGTGCACGGTGGCGGCAAAATCGGCGTGCTGGTTGTAGCCGACACTGATTCTTCCAGCGATCCGGTAAAAGAGGCCCTGAAAAATGTAGCAATGCAGGCAGCAGCTATGAAGCCGCAGTATACAAGCAGGGACGAGGTTGACCAGGAATATATTGAAAAGGAAAAAGAAGTCCTGACGCAGGAAGCGAAGAATGAGAAGCCGGATGCCGATGATAAGATTATCAACGGTATGGTGATGGGACGTATCAACAAGGAGTTAAAAGAAATCTGCCTGTTAGACCAGGTATATGTCAAAGCAGAGGACGGAAAGCAGACAGTTGCCAAGTATGTGGAAGAAGTTGCGAAAGCAGAGGGATGCAAACTGGCAATTAAGCGGTTCATCCGTTTTGAGACAGGTGAAGGCCTTGAGAAAAAAAATGAAGACTTTGCGGCGGAAGTGGCAGCGCAGATGAAATAGTCTCGCCTGAAGGCGGGTCATTGTAAAACTGCCAGGTTATTTTGAAAAAAGAAACCCCTGTGAATGGCAAGAGAATGCCATTTGCAGGGGTTTGTTTTCTGTTTAAACAAGAGATGAAGAAAAATTAAGCGAATGAAACCAGGGTGTAAAGTGCTCAGGGAACAGGAGGGTACTTTGCCCCATACTTTTTATATAAAATCAAGAATCCTTATAAAAAAACAACAAAACTCTTGCTTTTTTTTATAAAATTTAGTATGATAATTATAACTGATATGTTGTGGTTTTATCGTCTTTGGAAGCCGGAACATGACAGACATATAAAAATATTAAGGAGGAAAACTATGGGAAGACAAGAAATTTGGGGCAAAATTGTCTCAAAAACTGGCAAGAAGGCCATTGCTGCAGCCGTTGCCGCATCCATGGCCTTGTCTGGTGTTACATATGCCATGACCGGGAATGCCAGGGTAGCTGAAGACAAGCCGACAGCTGTGGTCAAGGCATTCCTGAACGGTGATGTGAATGGAGACGGTCAGATCAAACTGAATGATGCACAGCTATGCCTGAAGAAGGCGCTGAATCTTATCACATTAACAGAGCAGCAGGAGTATGCAGCAGATGTGGACAGTAATGGAAAAGTGGAATTAAAGGATGCGCAGATGATTCTGAAGAAGGCATTAAATCTTGCTAATTTGCCGGATAAGCAGCCGCCGACAGATGAACCGCAGCCGAGCACGGGAAGCGCAGTGACAGAACAACCGTCACCATCACCGCAGACAACGCAGGGTGTGCCGCCAGAGCCGCCGACTACGATTGTTCCGAAGAGCAGGGAGCCGAAGCCGACTCTGCCGCCGGTAGAAGCAAAGCAGGAGAATGTGGTGCAGGGCAAGGCTGTTACGGTGAAGGAGCTGAACGGTGCGCAGAAGATGACTGTGACAGGCGCGAGCGCTGAGACGATTGTATTCGGACCGATACCGACACCGGCAACGGGACAGACAGTAGAACAGGTGAAAAAACTCGGTGTTGAGATGGTGAATCCGTTTGCAGGAAGGGATGACCTGGTTCAGGCGCCAGAAGATGCAGTGCGGACAACAGGAATTGATGGACGCCAGACAGTTTGGGAGCTGTCCGGGGCTGCATTGACCAAGGAACAGGCAGGAGGCGGATTTGATTTTAATACGGCGGACCGCCGCGTGCGTAATGCGGATACTGTTTATGCTTCAGACCCGGAGAATATTGATTATACACGTCCGGAATGGGCGCATGGTGTGTCCTTCAGCTTCTGGATGAAATCCGATACAGAGGGCAACAATGCTCCGGTACTTGTATTTGAAGATAATGCAACGATTTTTTCTCTTCGGATGAATGGAACGGTTCGTTTCTATGATGCGAACGGAGGCAGGAAAGGAAATATTTTCTTTGGTCAGAATTCTGCTATAAATGGTACCTTCGGAGACTGGAATTATTATACCGTTACAATTAAAAATGACAGGATACACGGCAAGAAAGACAGGAAGAAGCGCGGAATCTGGGGCTGTGGG
>CANOFI010000015.1 GCA_947565255.1 uncultured Lachnospiraceae bacterium | reverse complement strand
TTGCTTCTTATGATGAGTCTGTTTTGGATACGGAGGGAATTGTGCAGGCAGTTGAGTATAATGAAGAGGATAAGTATGTATTCTGTACACAGAAGGCCGCTGAAATACTGGAGTTTCATCAGTTAGACAAGGACAGCCAGTATATCAGCTGTGAAGCATTTATGGTTGAAGTTGAGGTGCTTAAGAAAAATCTGATGCCGTATCTGGAAGAAGATAATACGTACCGCATGATTAGCAGAAGCGGTGCGGATAAATGGATACGCATCAAGGTGAAGGAAAACGAGCAACGCTATCTTGTAGCGGTGCTGGATGTCACTGCGGAAATTATGGAGAAACAGAAAATTGAATACGAGCGGGATTATGATATTCTAACAAGGCTTTTGAACCGCAATGCATTCCGTAACCGTATGGGCCAGATGCTAAAGCGCGGGAATCTTGGAGTGGCAGCGGTTGTAATGATGGATTTGGATAATCTGAAGTATTTTAATGACACATATGGGCATGAATATGGAGACAGATATATCCGGGAGGCAGCCGTTGTGTTAAGTACGATGAATCAGTACAATGCCCTGGTGGCTCGTATGTCCGGAGATGAATTTCTGATGTTTATTTCCGGTTATACGAATAAGGATGAGATTCGCGAACTGGTGTACGGTGTGCATAAGCGTCTGCTGGAATCGTACATTACCGTACCGAGCGGAGAGAACATACGTTTGCGTGCTTCTGCCGGAATTGCCTGGTATCCGGATGACGCGGTACATTTAGATGAGCTGATTAAGTATGCAGATTTCGCAATGTATGAGATTAAGAGCACCAAAAAAGGGGATATTAAGGAATTTAACAGGGATAAATATCAGAGAAATTTGCTGCTGTTTACCGGGAAGGAAGAGCTGAACCGTCTGCTTGAGGAGGATGGAATGGTGCGTTACATTTTCCAGCCGATTGTAGAGGTGGCCAGCGGGGATGTGTTCGGATATGAGGCGCTGATGCGTCCGCAGATTGATTCCCTGCGCTCTCCGGAGGATGTCATGCGCCTTGCAAAAGCACAGTCCAAATTATACCAGATTGAAAAAGTGACCTGGAATGTGGCGTTGTCAGAGCTGATGAAGCAATGGAAGCCAGGCGATAACTACCGGATTTTTATTAATTCTGTTCCAAATCATGTGCTGGAGGAACGAGATACACTGGAGTTGGAAAATAAGTACCAGCATTTGTTTGAGCGGGTAATCATTGAAATTATTGAAAGCGAACAGACAGACAAATCCTGTATGGAAACAAAGTGTGAATGGGCAAAAAAACACGGTGCCAGCATAGCCTTGGATGATTTCGGAACCGGGTACAGCAATGAATCCACATTGCTATACATTGACCCTGATTATGTGAAGCTGGATATGTCGATTATCAATAATATTCATAAGGACGAGGCACGCCAGAAAATTGTAGAGGGACTTTTGGCGTATACAAAATCTCATGGAATTAAAGTAATTGCGGAGGGAATTGACAGTTACGAGGAAATGCGCACGCTGATCCGGCTTGGTGTAGACTACATGCAGGGATGGTATCTGGCGCGCGGCCAGTTTCAAATTGTCGATATTCCTGAGGAATTAAAGATTCAGATTCGGGAGTGTGTAAGGCAGGTACAGGAAGAAACAGAAGGTTAAAAGCACGGAGGAATTCTTTGATTTTACAGATAAGGATTCCTCTTTTAGTTTCTTTCGGTTAAAAAAAGTTCTTGACAAAATGGAAAAAATGTGTATACTTTATGTTATACAAGTTATAGAACAAACATTAATGCGCTTTCAATATAATTGAGTCCGCTGGAAATAAAGGCGGAGAAATGGAGGTTTTTATGAATATCAGCAAATTTACACAGCGTTCTGTCCAGGCGCTGCAGGATTGTGAAAAACTTGCTTATCAATACGGCAATCAGGAAATTGAACAGGAGCATTTGCTTTACAGCTTATTACAGCAGGAGGACAGTCTGCTTTTAAAGCTGATTGAGAAAATGGAGATTCAGAAGGAGCATTTTTTAGGAACCGCAGAGCGGGCGCTGGAAAGGCGTGTCAAGGTCAGCGGCGGAGATCTCCGGTTTGGACAGGCGCTGAACAAAGCGCTTCTTATGGCAGAGGATGAGGCAAAGCAGATGGGAGATGAATATGTATCGGTCGAACATTTATTCTTGTCCATGATGCGGTATCCGAATCAGGCCATCAAACAAATCCTGAATGAATATGGTATCACAAAGGAGCGTTTTTTGCAGGCGCTGTCCACAGTACGAGGGAATCAGAGGGTGACAAGCGACGAGCCGGAGGCAACATATGATGTGATAGAGAAATATGGACAGGACCTGGTGGAGCTGGCAAGGGAGGAAAAGCTGGACCCGGTCATTGGAAGGGATGGTGAGATTCGCAATGTAATTCGGATTTTATCCCGCAAGACAAAGAATAATCCGGTGCTCATAGGAGAGCCGGGTGTCGGCAAAACGGCAGTTGTAGAAGGACTTGCACAGAGAATTGTACGCGGTGATGTGCCGGAGACACTGAAGGACAAAAAATTGTTTTCCCTGGATATGGGCAGCCTGGTGGCGGGTGCAAAATACCGCGGTGAGTTTGAGGAGCGTCTGAAGGCGGTGCTGGACGAGGTAAAAAAGAGTGAAGGACAGATGATTCTGTTTATTGACGAGCTGCACAATATTGTCGGCGCCGGAAAGAGTGAGGGAGCCATGGATGCCGGAAATATGTTAAAACCAATGCTGGCAAGAGGTGAGCTGCACTGCATCGGCGCAACAACGCTGGACGAGTACCGCCAGTATATTGAAAAGGACCCGGCTCTGGAGCGGCGGTTTCAGCCGGTTATGGTAGATGAGCCGGCGGTTGAGGACAGCATTTCGATTCTGCGCGGAATCAAGGAGCGTTACGAGGTATTTCACGGAGTAAAAATAACGGACGGAGCGCTGGTGTCCGCGGCGGTTCTTTCACACCGCTATATTTCGGACCGTTTTCTGCCGGATAAGGCAATTGACCTGGTGGATGAGGCCTGTGCGATGATTAAGACGGAGCTGGATTCGATGCCGGCCGAGCTGGACGAGCTGCAGCGGAAAATGATGCAGCTTGAAATTGAGGAGGTTGCGCTGAAAAAGGAGACGGATAATTTAAGCAGGGAACGTCTGGCAGAGCTGCAGAAAGAGCTGGCAGAAGTGAAAGAACAATTTTCCATACAGAAGGCCCAGTGGGATAATGAGAAAAAGGTCGTGGAAAGGGTTCAGAAACTTCGGGAAAATATAGAGGAACTGAACCGCCAGATTCAGCTCGCGCAGCGCGACGGGGATTTGACGAAGGCATCCCAGTTGCAGTATGGCGAGCTTCCCAAATTAAAGCAGCAGCTGGATATAGAAGAAGGACAGATGCAGGAGCGGGAGCTTTCCCTTGTGCATGAAAGTGTTTCCGAGGAGGAAATTGCAAAAATTGTATCAAAATGGACCGGAATCCCGGTTGCAAAATTAAATGAAAGTGAACGCAATAAGACGCTGCACCTGGATGAGGAGCTTCACAGGCGTGTGATTGGACAGGAAGAGGGCGTGGAGCGGGTGACGGACGCCATTATCCGTTCAAGAGCCGGAATTAAGGATGCCGGGAAACCAATAGGTTCCTTCTTATTTTTAGGGCCGACCGGTGTGGGAAAGACAGAATTGGCGAAGGCACTGGCCAAAAGCCTGTTTGATGACGAACAAAACATGGTGCGCATTGATATGAGCGAATATATGGAGAAGCATTCTGTGGCAAGGCTGATTGGTGCGCCTCCCGGATATGTGGGATATGAGGAAGGCGGACAGCTCACCGAGGCTGTGAGAAGGAAACCATATTCCGTCGTGCTGTTTGACGAGATTGAAAAGGCACATCCGGACGTATTTAACGTATTTTTACAGGTTCTGGATGACGGAAGGATTACCGATTCCCAGGGAAGGTGTGTGGATTTTAAAAACACCATTCTCATTATGACCTCTAACTTAGGCTCCCAGTATCTTCTGGAGGGCATTGATGAAGAGGGGAGGATTCAGCCGGAATGCCGGGAACTGGTGCAGAACGAGGTAAGACAGCATTTCCGTCCGGAGTTTATCAACCGTCTGGACGAAATCATACTGTTCAAACCATTATCACGGGAGAATATAAGCGGAATCATAGAACTGCTGATTGCTGAGCTGAACCACCGTGTGGAGGATAAAGAATTAAGCATTGTACTGACAGAAGAAGCGAAACAGTTTGTAATTGAACATGGCTACGACCCGGTATACGGCGCGCGGCCGCTCAGGAGGTTTTTGCAGAAAAATGTGGAGACGCTGGCTGCCAGGCTGATTCTTTCAGGGGAAGTATCGGCGGGAAGCAGTATCATACTGGATGTGGAGGATGGAAAGATGACTGCCAGGGCAAAGCAGTATCTGGCAGAAAACAGGGATTAGCAAACCCGGATGACATCGGTTTCCGCGGCGGGCCGTTTTAGAATGTTTAGAAAATAAAAAAATGGGCATACTGTCTGTAAAAAGAAACATAAGGAGCGCAGACAGTATGGCCCGGGAATCCTTTTGGCAAAAATTAAAAAATGGACTTTTTATGCTGGTTGGAACGGGTCTTCTGGCGTTTTCAATAAAATGTGTGTACGACCCCACCGGTATGGTGGTAGGCGGGTTTTCCGGAATTGCAATTCTGGTGAAAGAAATCAGCGGAAAGTGGATGGACGGCGGAATCCCGTTGGGAGTCACGACATTTGTGCTGAACCTTCCGGCGTTTTTTCTGGCATATCCGATAAAAGGCAGGGCATTTGTATTACGGACTTTTTTTGCAACCCTTTTTGTGTCTTTGTGGCTTTTGGTTCTGCCGGAGGTATTTCAGATTGAACAGGATTATGTGCTGGCGACATTGTTCGGCGGTATTTCGAGCGGCGCGGGGATTGGCATTGTGCTTACAACGGGAACGACGACGGGGGGAACAGATATGCTGGCCTCGCTGCTGCAGCGCAAATTTCCAGGTTATACGATTGCACAGATTATGGCCGTGATGGATGCCGTAATTATCATTGTCGGTAGTTTTCTGTTCGGTCTTCCGATGGCGCTGTATGCGGTGGCTTCGGTGTATATTGCCGCAAAGGTGTCGGATACAATTGTTGTGGGTATAGGCTATGCAAGAAGCGTATTTATTGTGACCAGTCAGCCGGGGAAAGTCGCACAGCAGATTTTTGAGAGGATAAAGAGGGGTGTGACGGGCATTCCGGCACAGGGTATGTATACAGGAAAGGAACGCATGCTGCTGTTCTGCGTAGTCTCCAAAAAACAGATTGTCCGCCTGAAGGAATGTGTATATGAGGCAGATCCGGGTGCCTTTGTCATTGTGTCGGAGGCGAAGGAAGTGCATGGAGAGGGCTTTTGTCATATTGAACAAAAATGATTTGGATAATTTATACAAAAATCTGGTATGATTTTCATCGTTTTTTCATGAAAAATGTGAATAAAATGTGAAAAAATGAGGAAATGCATAAAAAAATGTGCATTTCCTCTTTATTTTTTTTGCATTTTGCTATAAAATGTATGTTAAGGTAGTAGGTCAATTTAGACAATATGACAGAGAAGAAAGAGGAGAAACTATGATATCCAACCAGATACTACAGAATACGATTGAAGGACTGAAAAAGATTGCCCGAATTGATCTTTGCGTATGCGACATTGACGGGAAAATACTGGCCAGTACATTTGCACAGCGCCCGCAGCAGGAAGCGGTTGTCGCTGCCTTTGTGGAATCCGAGGCGGACAGCCAGGTGATTCAGGGGCAGCAGTATTTTAAGGTGTTTGATGAGAATCGCTTAGAATACATTCTGGTCGCAAACGGCGGGACGGAGGATGTATATATGATCGGCAAGATTGCTGCCTTTCAGATACACAACCTTCTGGTGGCATACAAGGAACGGTTTGACAAAGATAATTTTATAAAGAATTTGCTGCTGGATAATCTGTTACTGATTGATATTTATAACCGTGCCAAGAAGCTTCATATTATGCCGGAGGACAAACGTGCAGTTCTTGTGCTGGAGGTTGGAAAAGAACGCGACAGGGATATTCTGGAGGCTGTGAGAACCTTTTTTATTGGAAAGAACAAGGATTTTGTGACCGCAGTGGATGAAGAGACGGTCATTATAGTGAAATCGCTGGAGGCACAGGAGGGGTATGATGACCTGCAAAAGTGTGCGGGGGCGGTATTGGAGACGTGCGGTACGGATAACATGCATATTGCGGTCGGTACGATTGTGCATGATATCCGGGAAGTATCCCGCTCGTACAAAGAAGCGAAAATGGCTCTGGATGTGGGCAAGATTTTTTATGAGGAAAAAAATGTCATTGCATATAGCACTCTGGGTATCGGCCGCCTGATTTACCAGCTGCCGATTCCGCTGTGTAAAATGTTTATCCGTGAGATTTTTGACGGACATTCTCCGGATGAATTTGATGAGGAAACTTTGACGACAATTGGCAAGTTTTTTGAAAATAATCTGAATGTATCAGAGACATCGAGGCAGCTCTACATCCATAGAAATACGCTGGTCTACCGTCTGGATAAGCTGCAGAAGAGCACAAATCTGGACCTGCGCGTGTTTGAAGATGCGATTACATTTAAGATTGCACTTATGGTGGTGCGTTACATGAAGTATATGGAAACGATTCAGTAATGAGAGCGCTGCGGTAAGGATGACAAAGAGTAAGGAGGCATTCCATGATTCACTTGGAGAATGTTAGGAAAGAATATATTGAGGGGAATGCGGCTGTGAACGGAATTGCCCTTCATGTGGAAAAGGGTGAATTTGTTTTTGTTGTAGGGGACAGCGGTTCAGGGAAGTCCACGCTGATTAAGCTGCTGCTGAAGGAGTTAGAGCCGACAGATGGCGAGATTGTAGTAAACCGGACGCATTTAAAAAGTCTGAAAAAGAAGGAAATCCCCCTGTTTCGTAGGAACATAGGGGTTGTGTTCCAGGATTTTCGTCTCTTAAAGGACCGGAATGTGTATGAGAATATTGCGTTTGCGCAGCGTGTCATAGAGACCTCCACAAAGAAAATCAGAAAAAATGTTCCAGCCATGCTTTCTCTGGTGGGGCTTGCCGGCAAATACCGTTCCTATCCAAAACAGTTGTCCGGGGGGGAGCAGCAGAGGGTTGCGCTGGCCCGGGCGCTTGTGAATGAACCAACCCTTCTTCTGGCTGATGAGCCGACCGGGAATCTGGATCCAAAGAACTCCTGGGAGATTATGAAGCTATTAGAGGAAGTAAACCGGAGGGGAACAACAGTTCTGGTGGTGACGCATAACAGAGAGATTGTGGATGCGATGAAAAAGCGTGTGGTAACAATGAAAAAGGGTGTTATCATAAGCGATGAGAAAAAAGGCGGGTATTTGTATGAGAATTAGTACATTATTCTATTTAATTAAACAGGGTATGAAAAATATTTACCGCAACAAAATGTTTTCTCTGGCTTCGATTGCCACGATGACAGCCTGTATTTTTCTGTTTGGTTTGTTTTTTTCGCTGGTGACGAATTTTCGGCATATTGTGAAGGTGGCGGAAGAAGGCGTTGGCGTTACCGTTTTTTTTAATGAGGGACTTTCCGAATCGGAAATTCAGGAGCTTGGCAAAAAAATAGAGAAGCGCGACGAGGTGATGCATATTACTTTTGTATCAGCAGAGGAAGCCTGGGAAGAATACCAGCAGGTATATTTTAAAGAGCACCCGGAACTGGCGGACGGATTTAAGGACGACAATCCGCTGGCCAATTCTGCGCATTATGAGATTTTCCTGAAAAGTGTGGAAAAACAGGACAGCCTGGTAGATTATCTGACCTCCTTAGAGGGGGTACGCCGTGTCAACCATTCTGATGTGGTTGCCAACACCCTGACTGACGTAAATATGATTGTTGCCTATGTATCCGTGGCGATTATCATTATTCTTCTCGCCGTTGCCATTTTTCTTATCGGGAATACGATTACCGTGGGAATTGCTGTCCGGAAGGAAGAAATTGCAATTATGAAGCTGATTGGGGCGACGGATATATTTGTAAGGGCGCCGTTTGTAATTGAGGGTGCCGTGATTGGGCTTGTAGGCTCTGCAATCCCGCTGGTAATTATTTATATTTTGTACAATAAGGTTATTCAGTTTATGGCGGAAAAATTCAGCATTCTTTCACTGGAATTTCTGCCTGTGGACAATATATTCCGGTATCTTTTGCCGGTATCTCTGGCTATTGGGTTAGGTGTAGGGCTGTTTGGAAGCCTTACAACGATAAGAAAGCATCTGCGGGTATAGGCGGGTGCATCGTACATTGCAGAAGAAAGGAACGTGGTAACATGAATAAGAAAATAAGAAGACGGCTTTGCTGTGTGTCTGCCATAGTGCTTTGTTTTTCTATGTTCATTCCGGCATCGGCTGATAATACGGTACAGGATGCAAAGGAAAAGAAAGGGCAGTTAGAGGGCCAGCTGGATATGGTGGAACAGCAGGTACAGGCGCTAAAGGAAAAGTCAGAAAGCACACAGGAATATTTAAACCAGCTGGACGAGCAGTTAGCCGCATTGTCGAACCAGCTTGTGCAGGTGGAACAGCAGCTGAATGAAAAGCAGACAGAGCTGCAGCAGACGCAGGCAGCCTTAGAGGAAGCAAAAGGAAAGAAAGACAAGCAGTATCAGGACATGAAAAAAAGAATTAAATTTATGTATGAAAATGGAGATACTGCATATCTTGAAATGATATTAGAGGCAAAGGATTTTTCCGACCTTCTGAATAAAGCCGATTATGTGAAAGCGATTTCTGAATATGACAGAAATATGCTGACGGAATTTCAGAATACGATAACTGATATTGCCAATAAAGAGGCACAGGTACAAAAGGAATATGCGGAAATCGAAGAATTAAAGGCCAGTGTTGAGGAACAGAAGGCCGGTGTGGAATCGCTTACCGATACAAAGAAACAGGAGATGGCAAATTACAGGCAGGAAATTGCACAGTCTGAGGAGCTTGCGGCGGAATATGAGGCAGAGATTGAAGAGCAGGAGGAGCTGATTCAGCAGTTAATAGAACAGGCGGCAAGAAAAGCGGAGGAAGAGCGAAAAAAACAGGAAGAAGCGAAAAGGGCCGCAGAGGCAAAGAGGGCGTCTGATGCGAAGAAGGACAATTCGGGCCAGTCGGAGCAGCCCACAGGCCAGAACATTAGTTCTGGAGGATGGACATGGCCCTGCCCGTCCAGCAGAAGGATAACCAGTCCTTTCGGATACAGAATTCATCCGACACTCGGCTATAATAAACTTCACAATGGTGTGGATATCGGCGCACCGACAGGAACACCGATTGTTGCAGCAGGCGCAGGAACCGTAATTTCCGCAGCCTATAATTCTTCTATGGGGAATTATGTTATGATTGACCATGGTTCCGGTATCATTACTATTTATATGCATTGTTCCGCGCTCGCCGTGTCAGGCGGAACAAAGGTAAGCGCCGGACAGACGATTGCCTATGTAGGTTCAACCGGGCGCTCAACGGGTCCGCACTTACATTTTGGTATGATGCTCAATGGTTCTTATGTAAATCCGATGAATTATGTAAACTAATATGGCAGATGTCCAAATGAGTGTGCCTGAATATAATCTGGTCGGTACACGAGCTATGATGGTGTGGAACGCACGCCGCGAAAGGAGAAATGATGGAACAGGAGCAGATGAACACATCAGGGGATTTTGAATGGAATGCGATGCAGCCGCAGACGCCCCAGAATCAGCATGCAGCTGAAAAAAGGCATGCGAGGAATTCTTTTTTGAAGGGCCTGTTTTTGGGGATATTTTTATCAGTCTGCGTTGCCCTGCTGGGTATCAGTATTTATTACCTCAATGAGGGAAGGATACAGCAGAGTTTAAAGGAGAAGGAGCATGCCCAGACAGCAGAAGAGGTTGTGGCAAATGAACGTATACAAAATAAAATGCAAAAGATTGCGAAGCTGATTGATGAATATTATTATGAGGCTGTGGACGCGGAAGATGTGGAGGATTATCTTTACAGAGGGCTGCTGGCCGGTACGGGTGATTTGTATTCCGGATATTATTCGGAAAAAGAGTTAAAGCAGGTAGCTGAAGATGCGTCCGGGAGCTATTCCGGTATTGGTGTGACAATGCAGTATGATGCGGAAAGACAGATGGTAAAAATTGTAAAGGTCAATGAAAAAGGACCGGCGAAGGAGGCCGGTGTTGAAGCAGGGGACTATATTTACAAGGTGGAAGGTGAAATTGTACAGCTGGAGAACGCGGATACCACCGACCTGGTGTCAAAAATACGCGGAGAGGAGGGGACAAAGGTAAAGATTACACTGCTTCGTGGGGAAGAAGCAAAGGAAAAAGAAGTCGAGGTTGAGCGGAGAACACTGGAAGTGGAAACGGTGACAAGCCAGATGCTGGAGGACAATATCGGTTATATTCAGATAACGGAATTTGAAGGCCTGACAAGTCAGCAGTTTGATACAGCATTGCAGGGACTGGAAGATGGGGGTGCGAAGGCGCTTGTTTTGGATCTTCGCGGCAATCCGGGAGGCCAGGTCGACAGTGTCACACAAATTGCAGATGCATTTCTGCCGGAGGGCGTAGTCACTTATATGGAAGATAAATATGGAAACCGCAGAGATTACACCTGCAGCGGGGATGATACCTGGGATAAACCGCTGGTTGTGCTTATGAATGGAAACAGTGCCAGTGCATCGGAAATTCTCGCAGGCGCGGTCCGTGATTATAAGGTGGGAACGCTGATGGGGACGAAGTCTTATGGAAAAGGCATTGTACAGCAGACAATTGATTTGGGGGACGGAACGGCAATTAAGCTTACTTTTGCAAAGTATTTTACGCCGAAGGGTGAGAATATCCACAAAAAGGGTATTGAGCCGGATATCGAGGTTCCATATGAGGAACCTGCGGAAGGTGAAGAATATAAGATAGAAAAAGATAATCAGGTTTTGGCAGCTGTTGAGAATTTGAAGAAGCAGTTGGCGGCACGATAGTGCAATCAGTTGTATAGGAGGAAGTATGGCAGAAGAAAAGGATTATACAGAAAACAGGGATGAGGACGATAAGCCGGAGGATGATTATGAGGAGATCTGTTATGTATGCAGACGTCCTGAGAGTAAGTGCGGTTCGATGATTCATATTCCCGGCCAGTTTTCCATCTGTGTTGCCTGCATGCAAAAAAGTTTTGACAGCATGGAAAGTTTTGGACTGAATCCGGCGGATTTGAGCGGATTAAACAATGTAGATCTGGGCGACTTAAAAAAGCTGCCCAAGATTAATATGGTTAATTTATCGGAATTGCAGGGCGGTATTATGAACCGGCAGAGGATAAAGAAAAAGAAGCCGAAAGTGACTGGAAGCAGCAAACCGAAGTTTGACATAAAATCCATTCCGGCGCCCCATATCATCAAGGAGGGTCTGGATGAGTATGTGGTCGGGCAGGAGCATGCCAAAAAGGTAATGTCGGTAGCCGTATACAATCATTATAAGCGTGTGGCGGCCATGGATATGGATGTCGAGATTGAGAAATCAAATATGCTGATGATCGGGCCGACTGGAAGCGGTAAAACCTACATGGTAAAAACCTTAGCAAAAATGTTAAATGTCCCGCTTGCCATTGCAGATGCGACATCCCTGACGGAAGCCGGTTATATCGGCGACGACATAGAAAGCGTCGTATCAAAGCTGCTGGCGGCGGCAGACAATGATGTGGAAAAGGCGGAGCGCGGAATTATATTTATTGATGAAATTGACAAAATTGCCAAGAAACGCAATGCCAGCCAGCGTGATGTCAGCGGGGAATCTGTTCAGCAGGGAATGTTAAAGCTTCTTGAGGGAAGCAATGTGGAGGTGCCGGTAGGTTCAAACAGCAAAAATGCGATGGTGCCCTTGGTGACAGTAAATACGAAAAATATTTTGTTTATATGCGGCGGCGCTTTTCCTGATTTGGAAGAGATTATAAAGGAGCGTTTGAATAAACATTCTTCCATGGGTTTTCAGGCGGATCTGAAGGATAAATATGATGACGAAAAGGATATTCTGCGCTATGTAACGGTGGAAGATATCCGTAAATTTGGTATGATACCGGAATTTATCGGCCGTATGCCGATTATATTCACACTGCAGGAATTGACAAAAGAAATGCTTGTAAAGATTTTGCAGGAGCCGCGGAATGCGATACTAAAACAGTATAAAAAGCTGCTGGAGCTGGATGAGGTAAAGCTCGAATTTAATGAGGAAGCGTTAGGATGCATTGCTGAAAAAGCATTGGAAAAAGATACTGGTGCAAGGGCGCTTCGGGCGATTATAGAGGAGTTTATGCTGGATATTATGTATCAGATTCCGCGTGATGACAACATTGGTAAGGTGACCATTACAAAGGAGTATATCGAAAATACGGGAGGACCGGTCATTGAAATGCGTTCTGCAATACCGCTGGAGGAAAAAACACCGGCGGTGATAGAAGACAAAATGGAAGAAGGAGAGGATTGAAGAGATGGCAGAAAAACCAATTGTAACGATTGAAATGGAAAATGGAGATGTGATGAAGGCAGAATTATATCCGGAGATTGCACCGAATACCGTGAATAATTATATCAGCCTGATTCAGAAGGGGTACTACGATGGACTGATTTTTCATCGTGTCATAAATGGATTTATGATTCAGGGCGGCTGCCCCGACGGAAACGGAATGGGAGGTCCCGGTTACAGTATACATGGTGAGTTCTTGCAGAATGGGTTTGAGAATAACCTGGCTCACACAAAAGGGGTGCTTTCCATGGCGCGTTCTTCGATGCCGGATTCGGCAGGTTCCCAGTTTTTTATTATGCATAAGGATTCTCCACATTTGGACGGCTCTTATGCGGCATTTGGAAAAATAATAGAGGGGCAGGATGTTGTTGATAAAATTGCGGAGACGGCTACGGATTATACAGACCGTCCGTTAGAGCCGCAGGTGATGAAACAGGTGACAGTAGAACTGTTTGGGGAGACGTATCCCGAACCGGAAAAGGTGTAACGGCAAATTTCCGGCGCTTTTAGATTGGCCGGAAATTTGCAAATGTATTGTTTAAGTCCAGCGCGCCGAATCCCCATTCGTGGCTGGGGTATTGGCGGTTGGGACTGCGTTCCGCACCGCGGATTAAGAGTGCGCTCAGACGCGTGGTGTTGAAAAATGGGTCATTATTCAGTACAATGGCCCATTGAAAAATCAGGGCGCAGGCGCCTGCAGTCAGGGTAGCTCCAGAGGAGGTTCCGCTCCGTTTTATGGGTGTGTCGCGAAGGGTAATGCCGGGTACCGCAACGCCGGGGGAAGCAAAATAGGGCTTGACGTTGCCATTTACCGGGTACCCGCGGCCGGACTCTAAAAAAATACTGTTATTTTGTGAGTCGTAGGCACTGGTGCTTATGCTTTTTAGAGAGGATGCTGGCTCGGTTAATGTAGCATCCGGGTTAGAGGAGAGAAAATAGGTGTCGCCTTCAATAAATTCGCTGATCGGAAGCCACAGGTGGAAAATCCCCAGCGTGACATTTGTGCCATAAATCCGAAAGGTCCAGATGCCGTTGGCAGGAGATTCCATTCGTATGGCTGTGAGGGAGTTAAAAAATGTATCTCCTGTAATCTGGTAGCTGATGCTGATTTTGCTTTGTTCGAATACAAAGCGGTAATCTGTACGGGAACTGGTCTGATAAGGGATGCGCGGCAGCAGTTCTCCGCTGGGCGAAATGACGCCTACAGTCAGAATATCCAGGTCCGTATTCCAAAGTTCCATGAAAAAACCTGTGGAATTGTTTTCTACACGGACTTCTACATCAATATATTCTTGCTCGTTCATCATATTTCTCATAAAATGATGGCGTTGGTTTGCCTCATTTCCGGTTCCGCAGACGACGCATTTTGTACCAATGGAAATATCGTCGATATACTGCGAAAGAAAACTGCCGGTGCCATGGTTGCCCATGCTGGTTCCGAGGCTTAAGCAGATGACCAGGGGCATTTGCAGGCTGTCGGAAAGATCGGATAAATATTTGATGCCAAGCATTATGTCATTTTCCTGGTATGCTTCTGCGTCTGGACGCACAGCATAAAATTCTTTCAGATATGGTTTTGCCTGTTTTAGTTTGACGATTCCAAGAGTGGCAGCTGGTGCCACGCCGCGGAAAAGTGTATCCGGATTTTCGGAAGCGGCAGCCGCTGAGGCGAGATATGTTCCGAATCCGTTTGTATCCTGGGAAGGGACGATTGCAAGAGGGTCATCGCTTGCCAGTGCTTCGTTGATTTGTTCAGAGCTGTAGGATGATCCGTAGACAATTTCTTCCGGCGGTGTTCCGGTCTGGATTGTCTGGTCCCATATGCCTGCAATGCGTGTAGTACCGTCCTCATTTCGAAAGGAAGGGCTCTGATAATTAATTCCGGTACCGATGATGCCTAATAAAATTCCTTCTCCTGTGAGTCCCAGATAGGAATCCTGCTGCAGGGAAATGGTGCGGACGCTGTCGGATACAGTTCCTTCCATCAGTCCGTATAGTTTTGGAACAAAAGTATAATGTGCATTTTCGATGGAATAAGAGGGCATTTCCTGGGCCGAGACATAGGCGCTGGTGAAAGCAGGGGCAATGGGCTGTATGCAGTAGCCCCCGTTGTAACCGAATCTCAGCGGATATTCCGGAGAAAAAATATAATCAAAATATGCATCGGATATAGCAGCTTCTTTACAGGTGGTTTCTGGCATGGGAACTCCTTTTTTATTATTCCGGCGATATGGAATTGCCGGAGTAATAGGAATAGATTGATGCAATATTATATGCCAAGAACAAAAGTGTGTTACACATGGCATCTGATATGCCTTATTTGGTAAAAAAGATAAAAAGAGGATTTATGCCGGCAGTTGGTTCTCGACAAAGAAAGAAAATTGTGGTAGTATTATTATATATGAATGAGAATGGGATAGGAGAAGAGTGTATGCCGAAGGATCCGGTCATGCTTTTAAGTTTTGTCAATATGAAGCTCAGGGATTTTTATAGTGATATTGAGGGACTTTGCATGGATTATGACGTCACGCAGGAGGAATTGTGTGAAAAGCTGAAAATGATTGACTATGAATATGACAGAACCCTGAACAGATTTGTATGTACGGAGTAATCGGCATAGAATGTCCGGCACGGTACATACCGGACTGGCGGAGGGTTCTGCAGGAAAACAAGGAGGTTGCGATGAACAGTATTGAAAGATTTTTTAAGACAATTGCAAGGGAGCCGGTAGACCGGCCTGCATGCTGGCTTGGCATGCCGGATATTCATGCCCAGCCGGGATTGATGAAAGAATTTGGTGTTTCCACGATGCATGATTTGAAGCTGGCCATAGGAGATGATGTATATACGGTGGAGGTTCCGTATAAGTCTGAGACAGCCAGTGCTATTTATGCAGCATTTGACTGGTATCAGGACGGTGATGTGGACGCGGAGGAAAGAACCTTGACAGCACCGGGTTTTTTTGCGGATGCGGAGGAGCCTGAGGAGGTAAATAATTTTGACTGGCCGGACCCGGCGAAGTATATTAATGTGGAAGAATGTAAAAGATTAATGGAGAAGGCGCCGGATGACAAAGTGATTCTGGGGATGCTGTGGTCGGCCCATTTTCAGGATACCTGTGCCGCTTTTGGAATGGAGACGGCGCTTATGAACATGATTGCCAATCCCGAGATGTATGAGGCAGTTGATGAAAAGGTAATGGAATTTTATTTAAAGGCGAATGAGATTTTCTATGAGGCAACAAAAGGGAAGCTGCATGCAGTTCTGATTGGAAATGATATGGGAAGCCAGAGAGGACTGATGTTATCGCCGGATATGGTCCGCAGATTCATTATTCCGGGCTGCAGGAAATTAGTGGATCAGGCACATAGCTACGGACTGAAGGTTATTTATCATTCCTGCGGTTCGATTGCCGATGTCATTCCGGATCTCATTGAGGCTGGAGTGGATGTAATTCACCCGATTCAGGCGTTGGCAGCGGGGATGGAACCGAATTCATTAAAAGAAAAATTTGGAGAGAAAGTAAGCTTTTGCGGAGGGGTTGACACACAGGATCTGCTTGTCAACGGTTCGGCTGACGATGTGCAGAAAAAGGTGGGTGAGCTCAGGGATATTTTCCCGACGGGCCTTGTGATTTCACCAAGCCATGAGGCCATTATGCCGGATGTTCCTCCTAAGAATATTCGTGCGTTGTTTGATGCCGTAACAAAGGGGCAAGAAGATTAAAAGGAGTGTGCGCATATGCCGGATGAGTATTTAACAGAGCAGGATATTGAAAAAATGGGCACAAAAGAAGCAAAAAGATGGTTTTTTCAGGAAAATATTCGTCTTGAACAGCAGCGGCAGGAACTGGAACAGGAAAGAGAAGATTTAAAGAGACAGAAAGAAGATTTTAAAAGAGAACAAAACAATTTGGATACCAGAGTCAGGATGACGCAAAACCAGCTCAAACATGAAAAACGGCTGTTTGATATGAAATGGAAGGTTTTGGAGACGGAACTGGCACGTCTGGCGGAGGACAAGCGTCAGATTGAGGCGCAGCGCAGGGAATATCAGGCTCTGCAGGTGCAGCCACGGTTTAACCGTCATTTTGAATTGTTTTTTGTAGGGGTGAACAGCAGGGAAGCTTTGAAAAAAAGGTATAAGGATCTGATTAAAATTTTTCATCCGGATAATATGTCGGGTGACAAGGCGACCTTGCAGCAGATTAATAAAGAATATGATGCGTTAAAGCAAATTTTTACGTAATAGCATATTGTCAGGTATATTCCCGCGGGTAACGGGACAAGTAGACGTGCTTGCACAGATATTTGGCAGCTGTCGCGAGGGTTTTGACTTTATGTAGGATGATAGGTAAAAATGGATTTGCGGTATGCTCCGGGAGTCATGCCGCAATATCTGCGGAAAGTCTTCGTAAAATAGCCCTGGTCTTCGAAGCCGACCGCAATTGCAATGTCCAGCACGGACTGCTGTGTGTCGGCGAGAAGCTGTCTGCCCTGGGCAATCCGGACCTGATTGACAAAGGTATTAAAGGGAGTGCCGCTTGTCCGGCGGAAAACAGAGGAAAAGTAGGAAGGATTCAGGTTTACATAATTCGAAACGACGGACAGAGTAAGCGTGTCAGGATAGTGCCTGTGAACAAATCCTTTTGCCTGGCACACGCAGGTCCATCCGGCAGAGAGACGCGGAAGTCTGTGCAGATACTGCATGAAAAATTCTGCCATTTCGTTTTGCAGACGGTATAAGTTTTCAAAAGATGAGGCGCTTTGCAGCAGATTAGGGTATGTAACAAATAATTCTTGTTTTATATAGTCATAAGCCCCAGTTTCAATGGATAGCCGGGCAAGAACACAGGCCATTTCCAGGGCACAGAGTTTTGTGCGGGAGAGGCCTTCTTTTTCTGAAAAAATGGTATAGGAAAGAAGGTCGTCGATGAGTTCCTTGATTTGCGGGAACTCTCTTTTTCTTAATAGGGAAAGCAGCAATCGTTCCTTTTCATAGGGAAGCTGCCGTATGGGGGACAGCAGATAGCATTCCGCGGCAGCTTCTTTTTTTTGTGATGTGTTCATGCGGGAGTTCCTTTCGCGGCGGCCAGTTATAATTCGTCGGCAGCATGTTCATGTGAAATCCATCCGGCTTTCGGCTTTTTACTGTTTCAGCAGCCGGGTCATCTCATCAACCATCTCATTTATCCTGCCGGCCTGTGCCGCCACTTTTGTTGTGCTGTCTGCATTGTTTTCTGCCATGGCATGAATGGTTGCAAACTGTTCATTTTCATTTTTGATGCTTTCTGCGATAGCCTGATTGATAGACACTGTACTCTTAATGACATCCGCCTGCTTGTGGTGTGCTTCTCCCATTATATTGATGGTATCTACGGAGGTGTTCAGCAAATCTGTCATATTCTGCATGCTTTGGAATACATTTTCAAAATATGCATTCTGATTTGTTAGCTTCTGTGAATTTTCTTCTACATACTGTACAATTTCATCCACGTTGCTTTTCACCTTTGCAATGACAGTTTCCACTTCCTTTAAAGATTCGCCGGTACTGGCTGCGAGATTCCCTACCTCTGCTGCAACAACTGCAAATCCCCGTCCGGCTTCTCCGGCTCTTGCGGCCTCAATGGAAGCGTTTAATGCCAGCAGATTGGTTGAGGAGGAGATTTCATTGATAAGACTTAATGTAACACCGATTTCCTGTACTGCCTCTGACAGCTTGTTTGCTACGTCAATTGTGGCGTGCATGGATTCTGACACCTCACCGTTGATGGCATGAAGTCCATTCAATAATTTGGAATTTTCAATGGATTTGTCTAACAAATCTCTGGATGTAATCTCGACTTTTTCGACATTTTCTGTAACAACGTTTTCCCACTGGTTCAGATCGGAAAGATTTGCCATGCTCTCATCGGTTTTGGCACTTAATGCATTGCTTTGTTCCACAAGCTGTTCACTTGTAGCTGCCAGTTGTTCTGCGGATGCACGATCATTTTCTGAAATCTGTGACAAGCTGCTGCCTGCCTCAGATAAATGACCGGAAAGATTTTACACAGCCTCTAATATTGTTTGTATTTTTGTATTATTTTGTTCCATCTCATCCTTTTTTGTATTTACTAAAATATGAGCAACAAAAAATACAAAAATCACCAGCCCGGCTAATGATAAAACCAGTGCAAGCAGGCTCAGCAGGGTATCTGTTAAAAATAATGCATCTTTGACGGGCATTAAATCCGTATCCTTAACGCCCCAGCCGATAAACAGGCACACGATGCATACCAGTCCGTTAAACAGAAGCATCTTAATATCTAAGAAAAAAGCAATCAGAATCAAAAAGAAAAAAGCAAAGATTACGATTAACGTCGTTAAA
>CANOFI010000014.1 GCA_947565255.1 uncultured Lachnospiraceae bacterium | reverse complement strand
TACTTCCCGGTTAATATAATCCCGCGCACAAAGTCCAACCTCCGAAAGATAGAAATAAAATAAAAGGCGGTGATCTGAGAAGAGTCATAATAATGATAACCATTAGATTTATCGGTTTTCGGAACTAAAAGCCCGATTTCATAATAATGGCGCAGAGTATCTCTGGTGGTATTGCAAAGATTTGCGAAAGCGCCGACGCTTAAATTATAATTTTGCTCCTGTTTATTTGCGGAATTTGGGTTCATAGATGGCTCCTTTCTTAAAATTATCACAAAAAATTCATTGACCTGGGGGTAACCCCAAGGAATAGTATAACATTGTTCAAAAAAAAAAGAAAGACTAAAAAAGGAGAATAATTATGAAAGAAAAAGTTATAAAAATTATCGCAGAATATCTGGACCGTGAGGAATCTTCCATTGCGACGGACGTTACATTTAAAGAAATCGGCTTAGATTCTCTGGATATTATGGAACTTGTAATGCAGATTGAAGAAGAGGTGGACTGCAAGATTGAGCTTTCACAGGAGATGGATACGATAGACAAGCTTTGCGCTTATATTGAGAATCAGAAGTAAATTTCGCAATCCAGGGAGTTTTCAGGGAATTAATAAGCTTTATATTCACCTGAAAAGTGATTTAGATGAAAGGAGAAAGCGGAATGATAAAAAGTCCGATTTGTGAATTGTTAGGAATTACCTATCCGGTATTTCAGGGCGGCATGGCATGGATTGCCGATGCACAGCTGGCAGCTGCTGTTTCAGAGGCTGGCGGCTTAGGGCTGATTGCTGCGATGAATTCCAACGGAGAGCAGTTAAGGGAACAGATAAAGAAGGCAAAGTCATTGACAGATAAGCCGTTTGGTGTGAACCTTATGCTGATGAGCCCTTATATTAAGGAAGCGGTTCAGGTGGTATGCGAGGAGAAAATTCCGGTTGTAACAACGGGAGCCGGCAACCCTTCGCAGTATATGCAGCAGTTATTTGAACACCAGGTAAAGGTTATTCCGGTTGTTGCAAGCGTGGCGTTGGCAAAAATGATGGAGCGTGCCGGGGCACATGCCCTGATTGCGGAGGGCTGTGAATCAGGCGGGCATGTCGGCGAATCCACAACGATGGCGCTCGTTCCGCAGGTGGTCAATGCTGTCAAAATCCCGGTGATTGCAGCGGGAGGAATTGCAAACGGAAATGGGATGGCTGCAGCTTTGATGTTAGGAGCAAAGGGTGTACAGATGGGAACCCGCTTTCTTACAGCATATGAATGCAATGTGCATGAAGAATACAAAAAGGCAGTGCTGAAGGCAAAAGACATTGACACGATTGTGACCGGAAAGACGACAGGCCATCCGGTCCGTGCACTGAAGAATAAAATGACAAGAGAATTTTCAAGGCTGGAGATGTCCGGAGAGGGCACACCGGAACAGCTGGAGGCTTTAGGGGCCGGAAGTCTGAGAAGGGCTGCGTGCGAGGGCGACGTCACAACCGGATCCTGCATGTGCGGGCAGATTGCGGGACTGGTCTGTGAGGAAAGTTCCTGCCAGTCGATAGTGAGTTCTGTCTGCGAAGAGGCCGAAGCTCTGCTGAAGGGAGCCGTACAATGGATAGAATAGCATTTTTATTTGCCGGTCAGGGAAGTCAGTATCCGGGCATGGGAAAAGAATTGTACGACCAGTTTGAAAGTGTAAAAAAGCTGTACGACGAGGCTGAGAACATTCGGCCGGGAATCCGGGACCTCTGTTTTTCTTCAGAACCGGAGGAGCTGAACCAGACGAAAAATACCCAGCCGTGTCTGTATCTGACAGACCTTGCATGTGCAAGGGCGCTGGAGGAAAAAGGGATACATATGGATGCAGTTGCAGGATTTTCCCTGGGAGAAATCGCTGCACTGCCGCAGGCGGGAATTTTGTCGGAGGAAGACGGATTTTCGTTGGTGTGCAGGCGGGGAGAACTGATGGATCAGTGTGCCGCCGAGGTGAAAGGGGAAATGGTGGCTGTTCTCAGAATGCCCGTGGATGAGCTTCGGGAGCTTTGCAAAAAGCACGAGGTATTTCCGGTGAATTACAATTGTCCGGGACAGGTGTCTGTATCGGGAAGTGTACAGAACATGGAGCCGTTCCGGCAGGAATTAGAAAGCATGAAAGTGCGTTTTGTACCGATTCAGGTAAGTGGTGCATTTCACACGCCTTATATGCAGAAGGCGGGAGCCGGACTGGAAGAACAGCTTGATAAGATAGAATTAAAACCAGCCAGGATACCAGTTTATGCCAATCTTACAGCAGAACCATATTCTTCTATCCCAAAAGAAGTGACGGATACAATTGCAAAGCAGGTATCCAATCCGGTGTTATGGGAAAAGACGCTGCAGCGGATGTATGAAGACGGGATACGTACTTTTGTGGAGTGCGGGCCGGGAAGAACACTGTCTGGTTTTGTAAAGAAGACGTTAAAGGATGTGCGGATTTGCAATGTCAGCGACCTGGCATCCTTAGAAAAGACCGTATCGGATATCAGGCAGTGAACAGAGCAGGAAAGGGAAACCAGATGGAAACAGGAAAAACAGCTATTGTAACAGGAGCAACAAGGGGAATCGGCAAAGCGATTGCCCTCGAACTTGCAAAAGAAGGCATGGACATTGCCGTAATCGCGACGGCACAAAATGAGCGTTCGGAAAAGGCACTGGAGGAGATTGGTCAGACCGGCGTAAAAGTCCGGCTATTTACCGGTGATGTCAGTGTGCAGGAAGACACTGCGAGGATGATGGAACAGATAAACAGCGAATTTGAGCATGTGGCAGTTCTTGTAAACAATGCAGGCATTACGAGAGATTCCCTGCTGCTTTCTATGAAGGAAGAGGACATTGACCGTGTCATAGATGTGAATTTAAAGGGTTGCATGTACATGACAAAAGCATGTCTGCGTCCGTTTATGAAACAAAAGAAAGGAGCAATTGTGAACATCAGTTCGGTTGTCGGGCTGATGGGAAATGCCGGACAGGCCAATTATGCGGCGGCGAAAGCCGGTATCATTGGCTTTACAAAGACAATTGCAAGAGAATATGCGGCGAAAAATATCCGGTGCAACGCTATAGCGCCCGGATTTATATGTACGGATATGACTGCACAGCTTCCGCCCGAAGCTGCAGAGCAGCTAAAGAGCCAGATTCCGTTAAAGAGACTTGGAGCAGCAGAGGAAGTAGCGCATCTGGCGGCATTTTTAGCAGGTGATAAGTCGGCTTATATTACAGGAGAAGTCATTAAAGTCGACGGTGGTATGTATATTTAAACGATGCCCACAGGGTACCCCATAATGCATGCGCTGTGCGACGACCCGCAGGGTCTGGTCCTTTTGGGTACAGTAAAAATAAGGTATACCTTAATTACCCAGGCGAGTCATATGCATTAGGGTGTACCTTGTGGGTACAGTTGACGACATCACACGAGCCGATGTAGAAGAATAAATCAAACATTTGTTTGTTTATGTGAAGTAAAGGAGTAAAGGTATGAACAGAGTAGTTGTTACAGGAATCGGAGTCATCTCCCCTGTAGGAAATGATATAGAAACATTTTGGAAAAACCTGACGGCGGGGGTATGCGGGGTTGATACGATTAAGCGCTTTGACGCGTCCAGGCTGGCAGTCAATCTGGATGCCGAGGTAAAGGACTTTGCTCCTAAAAAATATATCGAAAGCATGCAGGAAATCCGCAGACTGGATTTGTTTTCACAGTATGCGATGGCAGCAGCAAAGCAGGCAGTGGACGACAGTGCAATTTTTGAATCGGACGTGGATAAAAATAAAGTCGGCGTTTATATCGGAACCGGCATTGGAGGAATTACGACGACCTTAGGCGGTGCGGAGAATCTGCGCACAAAAGGACCGGAGCGCGTTTCCCCGTTTTTTGTGCCGATGATGATTGGAAATATGGCGGCGGGCGCCGTGTCTATCCGATATGGGGCAAAAGGTCCCACACTCCCGATTATGACAGCGTGTGCGACTTCGAGCCATGCGATCGGCGAGGCATACCGCGCCATTCAGTACGGCGAGGCAGATGCCATTATAGCAGGCGGCGCGGAGGCGGCGATCAATGAGCTGGCTATGGCGGGATTTGTCAACTGCCAGGCGCTTTCTTTAAGTGAACGGCCGGAAGAAGGAAGCATTCCGTTTGATGCGAGAAGGAATGGATTTGTCATGGGAGAGGGAGCCGGAATTTTAGTTCTGGAAACGTTAGAGCATGCACAGAAAAGAGGCGCACACATTTATGCAGAAGTAACCGGATACGGTAATACGGCGGATGCCTACCATATGACGGCACCCGACCCGGAGGCGGACGGGGCGATCCGCGCTATCCGGAAAGCGGCGCATGAAGCCGGACTGGAGGACGTATCAAAAGAGAAAATTTATGTCAATGCACATGGAACGAGCACACATTTGAACGATGCAATGGAGACAAAGGCGTTGAAGGAAGTATTTGGAAAGGACGCATATGACCTGCATGTCAGCTCGACGAAATCCATGACAGGGCATATGTTAGGCGCGGCAGGTGCAGTGGAAGCCATTGCCTCTATTCTGGCAATGGAAAACAGCCTGATTCCGCCTACCATCAATTATAAGGAAGCAGACCCGGAATGTGATTTGAATTATACGCCGAATCAGGCAGTCCATGCGGAGGTTACTCATGCGCTCAGCACTTCGCTCGGATTTGGCGGGCACAACGCATGCGTGGCATTTCAGAAAGGATAGGAGGGACAAAGGATGGAACGTGCAAAGGCATATGGAGAATTGTTCGCATCTTTGGGGCTGACAGAGCTTTCCGTAAAAGAAGGCGACTGGGAGCTTACCCTGAAACGAGAGGCTGCGCCGGTAAAAATGACGGTTTCAGAAAAAGAGGCAGCGCCGGTGATGGAGCAGCAGGAAGAAGAAAAGGATTCGATAAAAGCGCCGCTTACGGGCGTGTTTTATGCGAGTGAAAGTCCGGATGCAGAGCCTTTTGTAAAAGTAGGCGATACCGTGAAAAAAGGCGATTTGGTCTGTACCATTGAGACGATGAAAATGTTTAACGACGTTGTGTCGGACATGGATGGAACGATTGTGAAAATCTGTGTGGAAAACGGGCAGCTTGTAGAATACAACGAACCGTTGTTTATCGTAGAGCAGGTGTAAGAAAGAGATGAAAAACCGGTTTTCGGTGGAATGGAGAAGAGAATGAACCAGGAAGAAATCAAACAGATTTTACCGCACAGAAGCCCGATGCTTCTGGTGGAGGAGGCATATATAAAAGAGGATGGCCAGGCAGTGGCATATTATCAGGTCAAAGGCGATGAGTTTTTCCTGCAGGGACATTTCCCGGAGCATCCCATCGTTCCCGGTGTGATTTTGTGTGAAATGATGGCGCAGGCAAGCTGTGTTCATTTTGCAGAACAGTTAAAGGGACACGATAAAATGCCGGTTTATACGGGACTTGATAAAGTAAAATTCCGCAGTCAGGTAACGCCCGGCGACCGTGTAGAAATTGAAACTGAGGTTCTGCAGGTAAGAGAACCGTTTTACTTTATGAAGGGCAGAATTAAAGTAGGGGATACGGTCTGCATGGAAGGCAAATTTTCATTTGCTTTAGTAAATAAGGAGTGAGCGCAGTGTTTTCAAAAATTTTGATTGCCAACAGAGGAGAAGTGGCTGTACGAATTATCCGTGCGTGCCGTGAAATGGGAATTCAGACAGTGGCGGTATATTCTGAGGCAGATAAAGAGGCGTTTCATGTCAGTCTTGCGGATGAAAGCTACTGCATAGGCGCGCCGCCGTTAACAGAGAGTTATTTAAATCAGAATACTCTGCTGACCCTTGCAAAGCAGACCGGGGCTCAGGCAATTCATCCCGGATACGGCATGCTGTCCGAGAATGCGGATTTTGCCAGAAAATGCAAGCGGGAAGGCATTACATTTATCGGGCCGGACCACAAGGTGATACGCACGATGGGACAGAAGGACGCGGCGCGGGAGATGGCGAAGCGTGCCGGTGTTCCGGTGATGGAGGGAAGCGAGCTTCTTTCCGGAATAAAAGAGGCGAAGATGGCCGCAGCAAAATGCGGGTATCCGGTTCTTTTAAAAGCGCGGGCGGGCGGAGGCGGAAAAGGAATTCGCCTTATAGAGACAGAAGAGCAGCTTCCGCATGGATTTGAGAGTGTGCGTACAGAGGCGCAGAAGGCTTTTGGGGACGGGGAACTTTATTTAGAAAAATATCTGCAGGACGTTAAGCATATTGAAGTGCAGATCATAGCGGATACGGAGGGCAAGGTCATTGCAGTGGGAGACCGTGACTGCTCTGTTCAGCGCAAAAACCAGAAGCTGTTGGAGGAATGCCCGGCTCCGGTGCTGGATGATAAAGTCAGGAGAAAAATATATAAGGCAGCCCGCAAGTTAGTCCAGACGATCGGGTATACGACTGTGGGAACCATTGAGTTTCTGGTGACAAATGACGGACAGTTTTATTTTCTGGAGATGAACACGAGGCTTCAGGTAGAGCATTCGGTGACGGAGATGACATACGGCATCGATCTGGTCAAATGGCAGATCCGGACGGCGGCGGGCTGTCCGCTTCCGTTTGAGGAAGAAGATCTTGTGCCGATGGGGCATGCCATTGAGTGCAGAATTTGTGCGGAGCATCCGGATACGTTTGTTCCGTCCTGCGGAACTGTCGAGATGCTCCATATTCCGGGCGGCCCGAGGGTGCGTTTTGACAGTGCGCTTTACCAGGGGTGTGAGGTGCCGCCGTATTACGATTCCATGCTTGGCAAGCTGATTGTCTGCGCAAATACGCGGGAAGAAAGTATACGAAAGCTTAGAAGTGCATTGTCTGAGCTTGTTATTGTCGGCGTGGAGCAGAACAGGGATTTCCACATGCGCTTAACAGAGACAAAGGATTTTCAGGATGGAACTTATACAACAGCATGTTTAAGAGGTAAATATGATATTTAAAGATTTCTTTTTAAAACCAAACAATCAGCTGGAGGGCAGCCAGCAGGAACAGACAGATACCGAAAAAATGGTGGCATGCAGTCGCTGTGGGAATGCAATCGCGGTCAATATCATCCGTGCCAGTTACTTCGTCTGTCCGAATTGCGGGCATTATTTTACGATGCGTGCAAGAAGAAGGATTATGATGCTGACGGACCGCCGTTCTTTTGTGGAACACGATGCCGGCCTGCAATCCGAAAATATTCTTGGTTTCCCGGAATATGAAATGAAGCTGCAGACAGCACAGGAAAAAAGCCAGGAAAAAGACGCCGTAGTCTGCGGAAGGGCGACGATAAGCGGATACCCATGCTGCATTTTTGTCATGGAAGCAAAATTTATGATGGGTTCTATGGGAGCAGTTGTAGGAGAAAAAATAACAAGATTATTTGAATACGCCGCAGAGAATCATCTCCCAGTAATCGGTGCAACTGTTTCAGGCGGGGCCAGAATGCAGGAGGGAATGGTGTCGTTAATGCAGATGTCCAAAGTTTCAGCGGCAGTAAAGCGCCACAGCGACCAGGGCAATCTGTATATTGTACTTCTGACAAGTCCGACGACCGGAGGCGTAAACGCCAGCTTTGCTATGCAGGGCGATATTATTTTGTCGGAGCCGCGGGCGATTGTAGGGTTTGCGGGACCGCGGGTGGTTGAGCAGACGTTAAAACAGAAGCTGCCGGAAAATTTCCAGAGGGCAGAAGAAGTATTAAAGTGCGGATTTATTGATGCCATTGTTCCGAGAAAAGAACAAAAAGAATATCTTGCAAATCTATTATCGTTGCACGGAGGTGAAAAGGTTGAAGGAGTATGACAGCGTATTGGCGGCCAGAGGCAAAAACCGTCTCTGTGCCAGTGAGTATATAGATGGGATGCTGGACAGCTTTACGGAGCTGCATGGTGACCGGTGTTTTGGAGATGACACGGCGGTTATCGGCGGAATCGGACGTCTGTGCGGGATGCCCCTGACAGTCATTGGAATTGAGAAGGGACGCCAGACAAAGGAGCGTATTTACCGCAATTTCGGCAGTGCGCATCCGGAGGGCTACCGGAAGGCCCTGCGTCTGATGAAACAGGCGGAAAAGTTTTCGCGGCCGGTGCTGTGCCTGATTGACACAGCAGGCGCTTTTTGCGGTGTGGACGCGGAAGAGCGCGGACAGGGACAGGCAATCGCCAACAGCCTTTATGAACTTTCGACATTAAGAACACCAGTTCTCTCTGTCATTATCGGCGAAGGGGGAAGCGGAGGCGCGCTTGCGCTTGCCCATGCGGACCGACTCTGGATGATGAAGGGAACATATTTCAGCGTGGTTTCTCCGGAAAGCTGTGCAAATATTTTGTGGAAGGATACAACCCGTGCCGCAGAGGCTGCAGAAGCTTTAAAGCTGACACCAAAAGACCTGGAAGGACTTGGTCTGATTGACCGGATATGCCAGCTGCTGCCGGCGGACAGTGAAAAGGAAAAAAAGGATGCATATATGAAGATGCTTGCGTCGGATGTGTTTTCAGAAGTAAAGCATTTAAATGAATTGCCGGTGGAGCAGCTGATTGAGGAAAGATACGAGAAGTTTCGGAGAGTAGGCAGAATAAGTGAAAGTGCAGGAGAACAGCATGTCAGAGTTATATAAAACATACGTAACAGAAACAATGGACAGCGAGGGAAGGATTCAGTCCGTTTCCTTTCATTTGCCGGAAAATTTTAATTTTGCATATGATGTTGTGGATGTGATTGCAAAAAAAACCCCGGATAAGCGCGGACTCGTTTATCAGAGCATTGACGGGAAGGTAACGGAATTTACGTTTGGCCAGTTAAACACAATCAGCAGCCAGATGGCGGCAAAATTTTTAAAAGATGGAATCAAAAAAGGCAGCAAAGTCATGCTGATCATGAAGAGAAGATTTGAGTACTGGTTTGCCACGCTGGCACTTCACAAAATCGGCGCTGTTTCGATTCCGACTTCCCATATGGTGACAGGAGAAGACTTGTTAGACCGGTTTGAACGTGCCGAAGTGGATGCAGTGGTCTGTGTCTGCAATGAGGAGATCTGTTCGCATTTGGAATGGGCGAAACAGAGATATTCCAGAAATTTGAACTGTTATATAGCAGGAGGGGTCAGAGAAGGATATAAGGATTTATGGACGGAGTCTTTGCAGGAGGAACCCATACAGGAGCGGATGCCTACCTCTGTTTCGGACCATATGCTTTATTATTTTACGTCGGGAACATCCGGGGAGCCAAAGGCTGTGATTCACGATTATTCTTATCCGGCGGCGCATATTGTCACTGCAAAATACTGGCATGGTGTGCAGAACGGCGGACTGCATTTTACAGTGGCGGATACGGGCTGGGCAAAATCTGCCTGGGGAAAAATATACGGACAGTGGTTTTGTGAATGTGCAGTGATGGTATATGATTACGACCAGTTTTATGCAAATGAGATACTCGGCATTTTGCAGGATCTGAAGGTGACGTCATTCTGCGCGCCGCCAACCATTTATAAATATCTGGTAAGGCAGAACTTAAAGGAATATGATCTTAGCAGTCTTACACAGGCTACAACGGCAGGGGAGCCAATGCCTACGCAGGTAGCACAGGACTTTTTTAATGAGACGGGTCTGGTGGTCCGCGATGGGTTTGGACAGACAGAGACAACGCTTCTAACCGCTTTTTACATAGGGGAACAGCCGAGAGAGGGGAGCATCGGAAGAATGTCCCCTATTTATCCGATGATGCTGGTAGACGAGGACAACCAGCCGGTAAAGCAGGGAGAGAGCGGCGAAATTGTAGTGAAAAGGCTGGAAAACGGAGAGACTCCCGTTGGAATTTTTATTGGATATCTGGGTGAGGAAGAGCGTTATCAGGAAGTGTGGGAAGGCGGATTCTATCATACAAACGACAGGGGATATATGGATGAGGAAGGACATTTATATTTTGTGGGAAGAAATGATGATGTCATTAAATCCAGCGGTTATCGCATCGGACCGTCTGAGGTGGAAGATGTGCTGATGAAGCATGAGGCGGTATTTGAATGTGCAGTTACGGCATATCCTTCGGTTTCAAGGGGTTCTTTGGTAAAGGCGTCTATTATTCTGAATAAAGGATATACTGTGGGAAAAGAACTGCAGAGGGAACTTCAGGATTTTGTGATGAAGAATACGGCATCTTATAAAGTGCCCAGAAAAATAGTGTTTGTAGAGGAGCTTCCGAGGACGGCAACCGGAAAAATCAGCCGGAAAAAAATTCGGGAAGCAGATGAAAAGAACGTTACTATTCACGGTTCAGGAATGCGCTGTACTGCGCAGGGTCTGCCCCAGCGAAGTGAGGGTATTCCGTGAGAACATGATTCAGGAGTGAGGGGCGATTTTTGCGTAGCAAAACTCTGAATATTGCCCCGAATTGTAACAAAAGAACAGTTAGGAATATGAGGTGATATTTTATGCAGCAAAGTGAATCAGTAGAAAATTATCTGGAAACAATACTGGTACTTGGAAACAGCCTTCCGGTTGTTCGTGCAGTAGATATTGCGGAGGAACTTGGCTATAAAAAATCCAGTGTCAGTGTTGCGATGAAAAATTTAAGGGAACATCATCATATTACCGTGACAAAGGAAGGATATATTTATCTGACTGATTCTGGACGTGAAATTGCAGAGATGATTTACGAGCGTCATAATATGCTTTCTTCCTGGCTGAAGCGGCTGGGCGTAGACAAAAAGGTAGCGGAGGAAGATGCGTGCAAAATTGAGCATGTAATCAGCAAAGAAAGTTTTGAGGCAATTAAAAAAGTTATTCAGTAGCGTATGGTGTGCTGCATGGAGCATTGGACCGGCAATGTTTCGGCAGCACTTTTTTATTTTACAGGAAATATAGCCTGAAGCGATGTGCCACAGAATTCTGTTTTGCTTTATTACATTTTATATGATTTATAGCGTAAAATAAATGTAAATAATAAAAGGGATGAAAAAAATGAAATGACCAAATTACCAAAGACTGGAATATTTTGATTGAAAATGCAAAATGATTGTGGTATACTATATGGTACAATGTTCTAGTTATGTAAAGATATGTAAAGGAGACATACGAATGAAAGGGATTATTTTAGCAGGGGGATCGGGAACGAGGTTATATCCTCTTACGATGGTTACTTCAAAACAGCTGTTGCCTGTATATGATAAACCGATGATTTATTATCCGCTGTCAACATTGATGCTTGCAGGTATTAAGGAGATTTTAATTATCTCCACACCGCAGGATCTGCCGAATTTTGAAAGGCTGTTAGGGGATGGTTCCCATTACGGAATCAGGTTAAGCTATGCCGAACAGCCGTCACCGGACGGACTGGCCCAGGCATTTATCATCGGGGAGGAATTTATTGACGGAGATTCCTGTGCAATGGTGCTGGGGGATAATATTTTCTATGGAAGCGGTCTGAAAAAGCATTTGAAGGAGGCGGCCGGCAGGGAAAACGGAGCTACGGTATTCGGATATTATGTAGACGATCCGGAACGTTTTGGCATTGTAGAGTTTGATGAAAATGGGAAAGCGATTTCCATTGAGGAGAAGCCGGCGAATCCAAAGTCGAATTACTGTGTGACCGGACTGTACTTTTATGACAGCCGTGTCTGTGAGTTTGCGAAAAAAGTAAAACCGTCGGCAAGGGGTGAATTAGAAATCACCGATTTGAACAGACTGTATTTAGAGGAAGGCAGTCTGAATGTTGTGACGCTGGGAAGAGGATATGCATGGTTAGATACCGGTACGGTGGATTCTCTTTCAGAAGCGACGGAATTCGTAAAGGTCATTGAGGGCCGGCAGGGGATCCAGATTTCCGCAGTAGAAGAAATCGCATACAAAAACGGCTGGATTACCAAAGAAAAGCTTGCCGAATCCGCAAAATTATATGGAAAATCCACATACGGCGCTCATTTGCAGAAGGTTGCGGACGGGAAGATTATATATTAGCAGACAAAGGAGAGAGTGTAATGAATGTAATTAAGACCGAGCTTTTAGATGTATATATTTTAGAACCGAAGAAATTCGGTGATCACAGAGGATGGTTTATGGAGAGCTGGTCACAGAAAAAGATGGAGGATGCAGGGCTTTTTTATAATTTTGTGCAGGACAACCAGTCTTTTTCAGCAAAAAAAGGAACCTTGAGAGGACTGCATTTCCAAAAGGGCGATGCAGCGCAGGCTAAGCTGGTGCGCTGCGTGAAGGGAGCGGTTGTTGATTTTGCGGTGGATATGCGCAAAGGCTCTCCGACCTATAAAAAATGGATTGGCGTGGAGCTCACTCCTGAAAATAACCGTCAGCTGTTAATTCCAAGAGGATTTTTGCACGGATTTGTCACTTTGACGGATGATGTGGAGTTTTTGTATAAGGCGGACAACTATTATTCACCGGAAAACGACAGGGGAATCCGCTGGAATGATCCGGATATTGCAGTCGACTGGAATATTGCGGATCCGATTACCTCTGAAAAAGATAATACGGCTCCGCTTTTAAAGGACAGTGATATTGATTTTGTGTACCAGCCAGGATAAAAATATTTGTAAAATAGACGGAACAGGGAATACTACTGACAGAAGGTGTAAGAGAACACGCAAAGAAAGGAAGTAATCATTATGAAGATTATTGTGACAGGTGGGGCAGGGTTTATCGGAGGAAATTTTGTACATCTGATGGTAAATCAATATCCGGAGGATCAGATTATCTGTCTGGATGCACTGACCTATGCAGGGAATATGGAGACATTAGAGCCGGTTATGGACAAGCCGAATTTTAAATTTGTCAAGGGCGATATTGCAGACCGGGATTTTGTTTTTAAATTGTTTGAGGAAGAGAAGCCTGATGTAATTGTAAATTTTGCAGCAGAGAGTCATGTGGACCGTTCCATTACGGATCCGGGCATTTTTCTCAGAACCAATATTATAGGAACCGGCGTCCTTCTGGATGCCTGCAAGGAATATGGTATCAAGAGGTATCATCAGGTATCAACCGATGAGGTGTATGGGGACTTACCTCTTGACAGACCGGATTTGTTCTTTACGGAGACCACCCCGCTTCACACGTCGAGTCCGTATTCGGCATCCAAGGCATCCGCAGATTTGCTGGTGCTGGCTTATTACAGAACGTTCCAGATTCCGGTAACCATTTCCAGGTGCTCGAATAACTATGGGCCGTATCATTTTCCGGAGAAACTGATTCCGCTTATCATTGCCAACGCACTGAATGATAAACCGCTTCCGGTATACGGGAAGGGGGAAAATGTGCGCGACTGGCTGTATGTCGAGGATCACTGCCGTGCCATTGACCTGATTATCCGTAAAGGCAAGGTTGGTGAGGTTTACAATATCGGCGGACACAACGAAAAAACGAATCTGGAAGTGGTAAAAACCGTGATCCATGAGCTTGGAAAGAGCGAGGATTTAATCCAGTATGTGACCGACAGGCCAGGTCATGATATGCGTTATGCCATTGACCCGACCAAGATTCACAAGGAACTGGGATGGCTTCCGGAGACAAAGTTTGAAGATGGAATCAAAAAGACCATCCAGTGGTATCTGGATAATAAAACATGGTGGGAAAACATTATCAGCGGTGAATATCAGAACTATTATGAAAAACAGTATAGCAACCGTGAAGAAAAGTTTGGAAGCAGGTAAGATATGAAAAAAATATTTATAACAGGTGCAAATGGACAGCTTGGAAGGGCTGTCAATGCCAGGTATGCAAATCACAAAGAAATAGAACTAATCAACACCGATGTCGCTGAGCTGGATATTACAAATGTTGAGGCTGTGCTGAACATGATCAGGGAGGTGCAGCCGTATGCAATTATTAACTGTGCGGCTCATACGGCCGTGGATGCCTGTGAGACGGATGAGGACAATGCATATAGAATCAATGCAATCGGCGCCCGCAATTTGAGTATTGCAGCAGGACAGACAGGTGCAAAAATGATGCATATTTCGACAGACTATGTGTTTGCGGGGGATGCAAAAAAACCATATACAGAATTTGACATGCCGAATCCGCAAAGTGCATATGGAAGGACAAAGCTGGCCGGGGAGTTGTTTGTAAAAGAATTTACCGACAGGCATTTTATTATTCGTACGGCCTGGCTTTATGGAGATGGCAAAAATTTTGTAAAGACCATGCTCCGCCTGTCAGAGGAGCACGATGAGATTTCCGTTGTAAATGACCAGGTGGGATCACCTACCAGTACGCGTGTGCTGACGGATATTATTGACCGTTTATTGTGGACAGACAATTATGGGACATTTCATGGAACGTGTGAAGGTGTGTGCAGCTGGGCAGATTTTGCGGAAGAGATTTTCCGGCTGGCCAAAAAAGACACAAGGGTGAAACGCGTGACTTCAGCAGAGTATAATGCAGCGGCAAACAGACCGGCATATTCCGTACTGGATAATTATATGCTGAAGCTGACGACCGGGTATGTGGCGGACGACTGGAAGATAGCGATTAAGGAATATATAGACAGGCTGTAACAGGCTGGATAGGATAGTTTTATGCTGAAAAAAATAAAAATGATTGGAAAAAAGGCTGCGGATAATAAAAAGCATATCATTATAATGCTGCTTATTATTGTGCTTTTTTTCCTGTTTGCGGTAGATATTTATTACCAGAATGTGCAGCAGGGGCCAGTCAGACAATTAAATAAGCAGATATCAGGCTACACTCCGGTTCTGGAGGAAGGGGATGAGCTTGTACAGACACTGAATATAGATTTGGAGGATGCACAGGCTTTATACCTTTATTTCGGAACATTTAACAATACCTTGAATGGTTCCGGAAGCATACAGATTGAGCTGATCGATTTAAAAACGAAACATGTTGTTGCATCGGATGAGCTGGATACAAGGATGCTGTATGATTCCATGTGCTATGAGTTTGAAATTCCGGAAATGAATTTGAAAGGGAATAATACCGCGCTGGTTGTGCGTGCAAAAAAACTGGCAAAGGAGGCTACAGTTTCTTTGTTTACGGCAGACGGCAGCAGCAGTATGCTGACAAAGCCGGTAGAGCATAACGGGACAGAGCTTCCGGAAGCGCTCCGTATGGACTGCCGTGTAGGAGAACATTCGTTCGTGGGACAGATTGTTTTATATGCGCTCATTTTGCTTGCCATCATTCTGTTAGCAGGGTATTACCTGATCGTCATAAAGAAAACAGAGATTTGGAAAGCGTATCTGGCGGCAGTGCTTGCTCTTGGAATCGTTTATATGTACCTTCTTCCGACCTATATGACGCCGGATGAGGAGACACATTTGTTTAAGGCATATGAAATTTCCAATGCGATGCTTGGATATAATACGGACCCGGAGCATTTTGAATTGCGGGAATGTGAGGCGGAGGTTTATCATCATCTTAGCAGGGCCGGTATTAATGTCAGCCGGAATGCCTATAAGTACTATCATAAAATGCTGCGTACCGGAAATGACAGTGAAACGCTTACAGAAATTGAGCATCTTGTGCTTACGACGCCCAGATATCAATATATACCCAGTGCGCTGGGGATTACGCTTGGGAGGCTTTTGAACCTGAATGCCTGTAAGACGATGACGCTCGGAATGCTGTTTAATTTTGCATTGTATGTGGCGCTGACGGTGCTGGCAATCCGAATACTCCCAGTTGGAAAAGCAGCGGTGGCGATTATCTGTCTGCTGCCGATATCCATGCAGCAGGCTACCTCGTATTCTTATGACTGTATTGTCATACCGCTTGGATTATTGTTCTGCGCCGCGCTCATAAAAATATCATATGAAGAGGAAGTAAGCAAAAAAACATTTGTGATTCTTGCGCTTTCCGCATTGTTTTTTGTGCCGACAAAGCATATGGCCTATATACCGGTTGTGCTGCTGCTTGCAATGGCAGCCTGGAGAAAGCGTAAGAGTAAAAAACAGGCATTATGTCTGGGACTTTTGCTTGTCGGAGTTTTGATTACAACGGCAGCAATTATGATGATTACATCAGCGACGGCTCCGAAGGAACTGGATACTGTAAGCTATCCGATACCGTTTGTAAAATGGGCCAGCCAGCCGGCATATACGATTTCGATGCTGCTGGAGAAACCGCTGGATACGATGGCAATCATCTGGAATACACTCTATGAGCAGGGCGAGTTTTATGTTAAGACAACGTTTGGCGGCATATTAGGCTGGATGAATATCGAGGTATCTGTCATTGCGGTGTGCACATGTCTGATTGCCAGTGTAATTGCAGTAATGCCCAAATCAAATGAGCCCATGCAGCTGAAGACTTCTCAGAGAGTATGGTTTTTTATTGTATTTGTTCTGTGTGTGGCCTGTGTGGCAGGGGGAATGCTTCTGGAATGGACTCCTGTTTCAAGAGATTACGTGGAGGGCGTTCAGGGAAGATATTTTTTGCCGGTGTTTCTTCTGGCTCTGTTTGCTTTTCGGGGAAAGGGAATTACCATTTCCCGGCAGGTGGAACGAGGATGTCTGTATGCGGCGATTGCCATACAGCCATTTGCGATTGCCGGAATTATACGGACATTATAAGGGTATGCATGGATTGCAATGGAAAGGATTTTTGATATGAAGAAAAAAGTATTAGTAACAGGAGCCAATGGGTATATTGGAAGACATATCGTAAACGAACTGTTAAGCAAAGGGTTTGATGTACTTGCGGCTGACGTTTGTTTTGACGGGCTGGATGAGCGCGTTGTGCGGATTGAGGAACCGATTTTTTCAGGGAATAAAAATATATTTGAAAAAATGGGCAGACCGGATGTCTGTATTCATATGGCATGGAGGAATGGATTTGTGCATAATGCAGACAGCCATATCGGCGATCTTTCCATGCATTTTGAATTTATAAAAAATATGATAGAGGGCGGGCTGAAACAGATTGCCGTTATGGGGACGATGCATGAAGTCGGATACCATGAAGGGGCGATTGATGAAAATACGCCAACAAACCCGCTTTCCATGTATGCGGTAGCCAAGAATGCTCTGCGCCAGCTTCTGACCATTTATACCAAGGATAAAGATGTGACGCTGCAGTGGATTCGGGGATATTATATTTACGGGGACGATGCCAAGAGCAGTTCTATTTTCAGCAAAATTGTCCAGGCAGCGCAGGAAGGGAAGAAGGAATTCCCGTTTACAATGGGAAAAAACAAATATGATTTTATTCACGTGGATGAGATGGCAAGGCAGATTGTTGCAATTATTTCTCAGACAGAGGTGGATGGCATTATTAATAGCTGTACCGGAACGCCTGTGACGCTGGCTGAAAAAATTGAGAGTTTTATCAGGGAAAACGGGTTTGACATTACGCTTCAATACGGTGCATTCCCGGACAGGCCGTATGATTCACCGGGCGTATGGGGTGATACGACGAAGCTTGACCGGATTATGAAAAATGCGTAAGAGGAATTAATAAGAAAACGTACCCATAATGTATGCGCTAACGCGACAACCCACAGGGTCTGGTCCTTTAGGGTATTGTAAATTTAAGGGATAAGGTTGTTTTCTGTCAGGAAAAACAGAAAGGAATGGATAGGAATGAATTTTACCGGGCTTAAGAAATATATGCCTTTATTAAAAGAATTGATAAGGCGTGATGTCAAAATAAAATACCGACGTTCATTTCTTGGATTTTTATGGTCGGTTTTAAATCCTCTTGGAATGATGGTCATTATGACAATTGTTTTTTCCAACGTGTTCCGTTCGGATATCAAGAATTTTCCTGTATATCTGATGTGCGGACAGTTGATTTTTAACTTTTTTAATGAAGCGACAAGCATGTCTCTTTCTTCCATTATTGGAAATGCAGGACTCATCAGCAAGGTGTATGTGCCGAAATATTTTTTTCCGGTATCAAGGGTTTGTTCCAGTTTTGTGAACCTTCTGACGTCTTTTGTGGCTCTGGTAATTGTCATTGTTGTGACGCGCACGCCGATTAGCTGGACCGTGATCTTTGCTGTTTTTCCGGTTATCTATGTGCTGCTGTTCTCGATTGGGGTCGGTATGTTTTTATCAGCGATTACCGTATCGTTCCGCGATATGATTCATCTGTACGGCGTTGTGTTGACGGCCGTTATGTATCTGACGCCGATTTTCTATCCGATTACAATGCTTCCGACAGAAGGGACGCTTGGAAAAGTTGCGATGATTGTAAAGGGCAATCCGATTACAAATTTTGTTGAGATGCTGCGCACCACGGTTTTAGGACAGGAGATTCCGTCTCTCTGGCAGCATGTAAAATGTCTGACGCCATGCGTGCTTGCGCTGATAATCGGGGCATATGTCTTTAAGAAACTGCAGGATGATTTTATATTGAAATTGTAGACGAGGTAAGGTCAATGAGTAATCAGGATATCATTGTTGAGGTAAACGAAGTATCCATGATGTTTCGGCTGTATAAGGAACAGGTAAAGGATTTAAAAGGATATCTTATCAAGAAGTTAAAGAGGGAAATTTCATACGAAGAGTTTTACGCGTTAAATGACATTTCATTTCAGATTCAGCGCGGACAGTCCTTTGGCATTGTCGGGGTAAATGGTTCCGGAAAGAGTACGCTTTTAAAAATTATTGCAGGTGTTATGAAACCGACAAAGGGGAATGTCTGCATACATGGAAAGGTTGCGCCGATGATCGAACTTGGCGCAGGGTTTGATTTTGATTTGACAGCCAGGGAAAATGTGTTTTTAAACGGCGCCATTTTAGGGTATGACAAGGAAATGTTAAAAGAGCGTTTTGATGAGATTATTGAGTTCGCGGAGTTAGGGCAGTTTGTCGATGTGCCGATTAAGAATTTTTCTTCCGGTATGGTAACAAGGCTTGGCTTTTCAATTGCCACGATTGTGCAGCCGGATATTTTAATTGTAGACGAGATTTTAGCGGTTGGGGATTACCGTTTTCAGGAAAAATGTGAGGACCGGATTAATGCTATGCTGGAACAGGGAACGACACTGCTTTTAGTGTCCCACAATATGGATCAGGTAAAAAGAATGTGTAAGAACGGCGTGCTGCTTTCGCATGGGAATAACCTGGTGTGCGGCACGATTGGCGAGGTGTGCGAGCGTTATGAGAGCCTTTAGGAGGTGTGTGGATGAGAATAGCATTTAGCGGGGTTTTTGACTTAAAAAATTATGGAGACCACCTGTTTTATATTTTATTTGAGCAGGAATTAAAGCATAGAAAAATGGACTGTACATTAGATTTGTATTCCACGTTTGAATATGAACATCAGTTCTATGGCGAGCGGAAAATTTATGCATTAGAGGATTTGGAAAAAAAGCATTTGAAAACACCGTATGATGCGATTATCGTAGGAGGCGGGGGTATTATCAATCTGTTGTATTCCGAGCAGAAGCTGGATTCGCAAAGTGACGAATTTATCAAATATTCGTTTGGGGATTTGTGGGTTATTCCAGCGCTGGTAGCAGAAAAATATGAAATACCATGTATGTGGAATGCACCGGAAGTGCCGAATCCGTTTACGGATGAGTGCAGGGAATTTGTAAAATCAGTTTGTGCTTCGCTGGATTATATCAGTGTCAGAGATGAAAAGTCCAAGAAATATCTGACAGATTGTAAGGTGTCTGGTGAAACGGTCTTTGTGGTGCCGGATACAGCACTTATTATACACAAATATTTTGAAAAGGAGTCACTGCAAAAAATGGTAAAGGAGACACTTGGTCTTCAAAAACCATTTCTTGTATTTCATGCGAACCGCTGGATTCCCAGAGAAAGTTTCAGAGAATTAGAGCACAT
>CANOFI010000013.1 GCA_947565255.1 uncultured Lachnospiraceae bacterium | reverse complement strand
GAAGATACTAAAGTAATTATCGCTGAATATAAGGGAGTTCGTAATTCTTCCATTGAATCAGTGTTTACGCAGGGCAATGTGACAGAAACACATGATTCGACTGATTTTTGTATTGAGGGAGAGGGCTTTTTTGGACTGCTTGGTCCGGACGGCGAACGGTATTATACGAGAAACGGCAAGTTTAATTTTTCTGTGAGTCCCAATGGAGGAATGACGCTTACAAGCGATGACGGCAGTGCAGTGATAGATTCCAACGGCAATCCGATTACATTGGGACCGCAATATCAGATGGACCGGGTCAGTGTAGCAATAGACGGGCGGATTATGTATAAAGATGAGGCGAATAACCCACAGCCGATTGGAATACAGATTGGACTGTACCAGTTCAACAATCCGGCAGGCCTTACGAAAACGGCCTCAACAAGATATCAGGAATCAGACGCGTCAGGTCCGGTTATCAATGAACAGGCACTGAATGTGAACCAGAGAAGTGTTGTGCATCAGGGATTTCTGGAAGGATCTAATGTGCAGGTTGCCGACGAGATGGTGAATCTGATTGTGGCGCAGAGGGCATATGAGATGAATTCCAAGGCGATTCAGGCATCCGATGAGATGATGGGCCAGGCCAATAATTTGAGAAGATAATAACCGATAGCTGGAAAGCGGGGTGTACATATATGAGCAGTGCAATTACCGGACTGGATTCTGTATTTACGTCTGAGTATTTGAATAACAGCAATCAGACCAAAAAGCTGGAGAATTCCCTGTCGGGGGATATGAAAGAAAAAACAGAAGAAGAGTTAATGGAAGTCTGCAAGGATTTTGAGACGTATTTTGTAGAGCAGATGTTTAAATCGATGCAGAAAATGGTGCCGAAGGACGAGGATTCGGATAATCGGTACATGGATATGTTTGGCGACATGCTGATTCAGGAATATGCCAAATCTGCGACAAAGCAGCAGGATTTCGGACTGGCACAGTCTCTATTCGAGCAGATGAAAAGAAACTACGGATTGGGATAGAACGTAGGTGGCAGTTTGGAAAAGTTGGAAGGATACATTGATCATATTATTTACCAGAACGAGAGCAACGGTTATACGGTGTTGGATTTAGACGCCGATAATCTGTTGCTCAGTTGCGTTGGAAATCTTCCGGGAATTTCAGAGGGAGAATATATTGAGGCGGAAGGGGAATATGTTGTTCACCGGATGCATGGAAGGCAGTTTCGTATTGACAGCTACAGCGTGCGTCCGCCAAAAGACACAGAGGCGATGGAAAAATATCTTGCTTCGGGTGCCGTAAAGGGGATTGGCGCGGTTTTGGCAGGAAGAATTATAGAAAAATTTGGGGATGATACGTTCCGTGTGATGGAGGAGGAGCCGGAACGTCTGGCGGAGGTTGCGGGTATCAGTCTGAAAAAGGCCCAGGAAATTGCCGTGGGGATGGAGAGCAGGCAGGCGATGCGCGAGAGCATGATGTATCTGCAGCAGTATGGCATTTCCTATGCGATGTGCATAAAGCTCTTTCAGCATTATGGAGTGAAGCTTCGCGCCATATTGGAGGAGAATCCATATAAATTAGCAGAGGATATCCATGGGATTGGATTTCGGACGGCAGATGAGATTGCACAGAAGCTTGGAATTGGAATGAATTCAGATTACCGGATCCGTGCAGGAATTTTGTATGTTCTGCAGCTTGCGGCGGGGCAGGGGCATTTGTATCTTCCATATTGTCTTCTGACAGCAAACTGCGAAGAAATACTTGGTTTACATAATATAGATATCGAGCATCATATCCTGGATATGGTGATGGATAAAAAAATATATATAAAGGAAACGCCTGGAGGGACGGAGGGGGAAAGTGTTTCTGTCAATGCACAAAAGGAAAAAAGAGTGTACGTGGCGCAAAATTATTTTCTGGAACTTAATGTGGCAAGAATGCTGAAGGACCTGGATATTTCTTATTCTGTGGAGGAGGCACAGGCTCTGAAAACGATCCGGTGCATTGAACAGGAAAATAAGATTATTTTGGATGATATGCAGCGGGAGGCTGTGTTACAGGCAGTAGGCCAGGGGGTTCTGATTATTACGGGTGGGCCGGGAACCGGTAAAACCACAGCCATCCGTACGATTCTGCGGTATTTTGAGTTAGAGGGGATGGATATGTTTCTTGCTGCGCCAACCGGGCGTGCGGCGAAGCGCATGACGGAGGCAACCGGATATGAGGCGCAGACCATTCACCGGATGCTGGAGTTGTCTGGTGCATTTGAGGAGGAGAAACAGAATGAGTTTGGCAGAAATGAGCAGAATCCGCTGGAGACAGATGTAATTATTATTGATGAGGCCTCTATGGTAGATATCTACCTGATGAATTCTCTGCTTCGCGCTACGCTTCCGGGGACAAGAATTATTTTTGTGGGTGATGTAAACCAGCTCCCGAGCGTAGGGCCGGGCTGTGTACTGCGCGACATGATTGAATCGGGGACATTGCCGGTGGCGCGTCTGGAAAAGATTTTCAGACAGGCCACGGAGAGTGATATTATTGTAAATGCCCATAAAATCAACCGGGGGGAGTCTCTTTTGCTGGATAATAAAAAGAGCAGGGATTTCTTTTTTATGGAAAAAAATGATTCGCAGCAGATTTTGCGGACTATTTTAGCTCTGGTACAGGAAAAACTGCCCGCTTATGTGCAGGCCTCCAGCTTTGATATCCAGGTACTGGCTCCAAGCAGGAGGGGGATTCTGGGGGTGGAATCCCTGAACCAGATGCTTCAGAAATATTTAAATCCCCAGTCGCCGGAAAAACAGGAAAGGGAAACAGGCCACGGACTGTTCCGGGAAGGCGATAAGGTGATGCAGACAAAAAATAACTATCAGCTGGAGTGGGAAATTGTCAACAAATATAACATCCCGACAGAGAAAGGAACCGGTGTGTTTAACGGGGATGTGGGGTGTATTGCCTATATGGATGATGGGACAGAAACACTGCAGGTTATTTTTGATGATGGAAAAAGGGTGATTTATACTTATACACAGATGGAGGAGTTAGAGCTTGCTTATGCTGTGACCGTGCACAAGTCCCAGGGGAGTGAGTACCCTGCGGTTGTCATTCCGATTGTCCGATCACCGCTGCCGCTTATGAATCGGAATATTTTATATACAGCGGTGACAAGAGCGAAAAATTGTGTTACAATACTAGGGAGCCGTCAGGTTTTAAATAAAATGATTGAGAACGAAAATGAAAATCAAAGATATTCGGGACTTGCGGATTGTCTGAGAGAGCTTTGCGGAGAAAGGAAATAAGTGAAACAGCTCGCAAATGTAGTAAAAAAAGGAGGCAGGCGGATTTTAAATGTATTGTATCCGCCAAAATGTCTGATTTGTGAGGTGATTCTTGCACCGGATGAATATGGCTGCTGCCATAGCTGTGCAGGAAAATTGCCGTTTATTGAGCCGCCGTACTGTTTAAAATGCGGAAAACCTGTATATTCGGCGGAGACAGAATACTGTATGGACTGTCAGAAGCAGTCCCATGTATTTACAAAGGGAATCGCCCTGTGGTCTTATGATGAACAGGTCAGGAAGGCGGTATACCGCTTTAAATATAAAAACCGCCGGGAATATGCAGGGTATTTCGGAGAAGAACTGATAAAGCGTTACGGCAGGCAGATGAGGGGATGGGATGCAGATGCAGTCATACCGGTGCCGCTTCACAAAAAGCGTCTAAAAAGGCGGGGATTTAATCAGGCGGAGCTGATTGCGAAGGAAATTGGCCGTCGACTTGAAGTGCCGGTGGAACCTGATATGGTGTTTCGCATCGTTAATACCAGGCCACAGAAGGAATTAAATGAAAAAGAACGCCATAAAAATTTGAAAAATGCTTTTAAAATCAGTAAAAATGTTGTAAAATTAAAGAAGATTATTCTTGTAGATGATATATATACTACAGGCGCGACGGCAGATGCGATTGCGCGGCTGTTGTTAAGAGCCGGGGTAGAGAAGATTTATGTCGTAATCTTATGTATTGGCAAAGGATATTAAGGAGGTAGTTGTATGGAAGTAAGAAATTGCAAACAATGTGGAAAGTTATTCAATTGCGTTGGCAAGCCAATCTGTCCGGAATGTATGAAGAAGCGGGAAGAAGAATTCAGGCAAGTGAAGGATTATATACGGGAGAATCCATCCGCCGGAATTGCAGAGGTGTCAGAGGCGACGGGAACATCTGTAAGCCAGATCCGTCAGTGGATAAGAGAAGAGAGGCTTGTTTTAACGTCAGAGTCAGCAGATGCCGGAATCAATTGTGAAGGCTGCGGACGTCCAATTAAGACAGGACGGATGTGCCAGAGCTGCAAAACACAGATGAGCAAGAGTCTGTCTCATGCATTTGCTGTGGCGCCCCCCCCGAAAGAGGACAAAAAGAATTTAGGAAAGAAAAACGGAGATCGTATGCATTATTTATCCGGTGACAACAAATAGACAGGATTTGTCAATGTGTGCAAAAAGGAGATAAGGAATGCTGAATGAAGAGAGAATTCGTGCCATGACAAAACTGGCTGTATTTGAGCAGGAGCATGGCAGGGAGAACGAGATAGCCAGCAAATATTATAAAAATGATTATATCAGTTATCAGATGATATGGACAGGGATTATGACTACCATTGCGTTTGCTCTCGGAATTGCTTTGTACCTGGGGTTAAATCTGGAAGAATATTTAAGTAACATGCATAAGATGGACCTGATTGGACAGGGGAAAATAGCAGTCGTATTATATTTGGCTGTACTTGTCTTTATGTTGATTGTTTCCTGGTTTCTGTATAGAAAACGGTACCGGAATGCGCAGAAGAGTCTGAAGGAATACTGTGACAAGCTGCGCGAGCTGGAGCGCATTTATAACAGCGAACGACATAAGGATTATACAAAGCAGAAGCAGGAGGAAATGTAAACAATGACAATCTTAATTGAATGCAGGGAATGGTTAAAGCGGACATATGGGAGATTTTCGCTGTATATAAGGGCCGGAATACGCTTTATAACCGGTGTGGCAGTTTTTATGCTGATTACTTATAAGCTGGGATATATGGCGAGATTAAATAATCCGGTTGTTCCTTTGATACTGGCAATGTTATGCACATTTCTGCCAATGAGCCTTACGGCAGTGGCTGCCATTGCCCTGCTTTTAGCACATTTATATGCATTATCCATGGAGATTGCCCTGGTTATGCTGGTGATTTTTTTAATCTTATATTTAATCTATTATCGGTTTGCCCCGAAATATAGTATAGTATTGCTTTTGACTCCGATTGCATTTTGTTTTCATGTTCCGTATGTGATACCGATTCTTCTTGGACTGGCGGCAACCCCGGTTGCAGCGCTGCCGACGGCTCTGGGATGTATCGTATATTATCTTTTGCATTATATTGCACAGTATGGACAGAATGCAGCAAGTGCAACGACGACGCCAACAGTTCAGAAATATGTATTTGTATTTGGAAGTGCGCTTAAGGATCCGGGGCTGTATTTGTGCCTGGGAAGCTTTATTCTGGCGCTTTTTGTTGTATATTTTATCCGCAGCAGGTCAATAGATAACGCGTGGACAATTGCAATTGTAGTGGGAACAATTTTACAGCTTGTTTGTTTCCTTGTGGGTAATTTTGCGATGGATATTTCTTTTGGGACCGTAGAGGTGATTGTGGGCAATGTGCTTTCGCTTGCTGTCGGAATGATTGTTCAGTTTTTCTGCTTTCATGTTGATTATTTAAGAACGGAGTATGTGCAGTTTGAAGACGACGAATATTATTATTATGTGAAGGCTGTGCCGAAGGTTTCGATTACAAAACGCGAAAAAACAGTAAAGCGGATTAATGTGCAGGAGCATGCGCGGCCCGGCGCAAGCCGGCAAAGAGAAAAAAACAGAGTCAGAGAGATGGAATAAGGAACGGCAGAAGGACACGAAAAGTGTTTTTGTCAGAGTAATAAAAAGAAAGGATGTGGTTGGATTTGGAACGTTTTCAGGTATTTATAGATAAATATTTGTTTTGGCTCTCTGTTCCGCAGATTAATCCGATTGACATTATTGAAATTCTTATTATTTCTTTTCTGATGTATCAGATTCTGCGCTGGATTAAAAGTACCCGTGCATGGATGCTGTTCAGGGGAATACTGGTTCTTTTGCTTTTTACCATGGTCGCTTATATTTTCCAGATGAATACGATTCTCTGGCTGGCCAGTAAGACCATCAATGTCGGAATCATCGCGGTTGTTGTTATTTTTCAGCCGGAATTGAGGCGCGCCCTGGAACAGCTGGGACGCAAAAATATATTTGGCAAGGTATTTAATACGGATGCAGTGGGACGCGGAAATAATGAGCATTTCAGCGATAAAACAATCAATGAAATTGTGCGGGCGGTCTACCAGATGGCAAGAGTGAAAACGGGTGCGCTGATTGTGATAGAGCAGGAAGTGGGGCTTGGCGAGTATGAGCGCACGGGAATTACCATCGACGGGGTGGTTTCCGCCCAGCTTTTGATTAATATATTCGAACACAATACGCCGCTGCATGACGGGGCGATTCTTGTCAGAAATGACAGAGTGGTTTCCGCAACCTGTTACCTGCCGCTGTCGGATAACATGGAGCTGAGCAAGGAGCTGGGAACGAGACACCGTGCGGCGATTGGAATTAGTGAGGTGACAGATTCTTTTACAATTGTAGTTTCGGAGGAAACCGGGTATGTATCTGTCGCGCTGGAGGGAAAGCTGCAGCGTAATGTGGAGGAAGAGACGCTTCGCGGGCTGCTTGGAGATATTCAGAATAAAATGCTAGAGGATAGCAGGAGATTTCGCTTATGGAAAGGAAGACACAGAAATGAAGGAGAAGCTGATCTCTAACTGGGGGCTGAAGTTGATTTCCGTAGTATTTGCGATTATTTTATGGCTTGTTGTTGTAAATATAGATGATCCGGTTACTACGAAAAAGTTTAAAAATATACCAGTTGATATTTTGAGCGAAAATTTAATAGCGGAGGCCGGCGAGGTTTACGAGGTTCTGGATAAAAGCGATTATGTGACGATTACAGTGAAGGCGAAACGTTCGGTGGTAGAGTCACTTTCTGAAACAGATTTTAAGGCGAGCGCGGATTTTTCAGAGCGGATTGCGGAGAACAGTATTCCGATTAAAGTAGAAGCAACGAAGAGGGCCGGGGATATTGAGGAAATCTATCTGCAGAATAATACGGTCAAAATTACGGTGGAAAAGAAGGTTTACAAGGATGTGAAGGTGGAACTGCAGGTAACCGGAAAGACGGCAGACGGGTATATGGTTGGTAGCGTCAGCACGACGCCGGAGGTTGTGAAAATTGCGGGTCCGGCTTCTGTAATTTCGAAGGTAGAACGGATTGTTGTTCCAGTGGATGTGAATGGCGCTTCGGAGGATATTTCGATAACCGCACCGGGGAAATTTATTGGAAAAGGGGATAAGGAGGTGCCTAAGGACCGGATTGAGGGCGATATAGAAAATATAAATATTTCTGTACATCTGCTGCATACAAAGAGTATAGATTTGAATCTGACGACGCAGGGGGAGCCGGCCGCGGATTACTGGTGTCAGGAAATTTTGTATGAGCCGACTACGATTACGGTTGCGGGGGAACCGCATGAACTGGAGCAGATTAGTACGCTTGTCATTCCTTCCGGAGAAATCGATATTACAGGAGCGAGAGAAAATATTATAAAGGAAATTGATGTCACAAAGTATCTGCCGGCAACTTTGCAGGTCTGCAATACAGCGGAAAGAGTAATAAGGGTAACTGTGGTGATTGCAGCGCTGGACGGAAAGGAATTTCGAATTCCGGTCGGTGATGTGGATATTCTGAATACCCCTGCCGGGCTGAATACGGTGGTAGATACGTCAAGGTATGTAACGGTTATTGTAAAGGGTAATAGTGATGCGCTAAACAGTCTTTCAAGCGATGATATTAAGGTAGCAGTGGATTTAAAGGGAAGAGAAGCCGGAATTTATAATCTGCAGGCAGAAGTTACGGTGCCGAATGGGTATGTGGTTATGAACAAGCCGATGGTATCGATTATGCTGCAGTCGATGGAAAATCCGGATCCGGTAATTGGGACGCCGACTGCTCCGCCGGTGCACCAGGATGTTCCGACGGCAGCGCCTCAGCATTCGCAGGCAGCAGCACCGTCGCCTACACCGACGCCAGTACCGCCTCCGCAAAATAGTGCGGAGCCTGTGCAAAGCCAGGTTCCTACAGAAGAAACCGGTGACGATACTTAACACTCTTCGTGACAGAACAAAAAGTCTGCTTTTTCAAACACACTTCGGGGAGCGAATAGAATAAGGTTATTGTATAAGGAGAAGAAAAATGGGTAGATTATTTGGAACAGATGGAGTCAGGGGGGTTGCGAATTCAGAACTGACTCCGGAGCTGGCTATGAAGCTTGGCCAGGCAGGCGCATTTGTGCTGACAAAAGAAAATGAGCATAAACCTACTATTTTAGTAGGTTGTGATACGAGAATTTCGGGTCCGATGCTCGCGAACGCGATTATGGCCGGTATATGTTCAGTCGGCGCGAACGCCGTATATGTCGGGGTGCTGCCGACTCCTGCCGTGGCATATCTGACCAGAAGATATAAGGTAGATGCAGGCGTAGTGATTTCCGCCTCGCATAATCCGATGGAATTTAACGGAATTAAATTTTTTAACGGGGAAGGCTACAAGCTTCCAGATGAGCTGGAGGATGAAATCGAATCGCATATCAATAGTCATATGCAGGATGTCGTGATGCGTACCGGTTCTGAAATCGGCCAGGTAGAATACCGTCTGGATGCAAAAGAGGATTATATTAAATTTGCAAAAGAAGCCATTGATATGGATTTAAGCAGCATGAAAATTGTGGTAGACTGTGCGGAGGGGGCGGCCTTTGAGACGGCTGTCCGGACATTGGAAGGACTGGGGGCAAAACTGGTGCCGCTTCATGTGCATCCGGACGGGACGAACATCAATGCGAACTGCGGTTCGACCCATATGGAAGAGCTGATGGCAAGAGTTGTATTTGAAAAGGCTGATTTGGGGCTTGCATTTGACGGGGATGCCGACCGTCTGCATGCGGTGGATGAGCTGGGAGAAATTGTAGACGGTGACCAGCTCATGGCAATTTGCGGATGTTTCATGAAAGAAAAGGGCATGTTAAAAAAGAATACAATTGTGGCAACTGTGATGAGCAATCTTGGCTTTTTCCAGATGGGAGAAAGGGAAGGGCTTCATTTAGAGCAGACGAAGGTGGGCGACCGTTATGTATTGGAACGGATGCGTGAAATCGGAGCCAACCTCGGGGGTGAACAATCGGGTCATATTATTTTCCTGGATGAGAATACGACTGGTGACGGATTGCTCAGCGCTCTGCATTTGTTAGAAGTCATGGTGACAAAGAAAAAACCTCTTTCGGAGCTTGCGGCGGTGATGGAGGTGCTTCCGCAGGCACTTGTCAACGCAAAGGTGCCGAATCACAAGAAAGAGAAATATATGGAATACAGTGAGATTGCGGAGGCCATTGCAGCATTAGAACAAGAGTTTGAAGGAGCAGGAAGGGTATTAATCCGGCCATCCGGCACGGAACCGCTTGTCCGTGTTATGATTGAAGGAAAAGACCCAAAACGGATACAGGAAGAGGCTCAGAAGCTGGCAAAATTTATATCCAAGACAATGTTATAGAAGGAGGATTATTGTGGTAGAGCAGAAAGTTACGGTAAGAAATCTCGCGGGACTGCATTTAAAACCGGCGGGAACGCTTTGCAAAGAAGCGATGAAATATACGTCATCCATTACATTTACATATGAGAAAGGGGTTGCCAATGCCAAGAGCGTGCTCAGCGTTCTGGCAGCCTGTATTCAATGCGGAGATGAAATTGTGCTGCAGTGTGATGGCGCAGATGAGAAGGAAGCGCTGGAGGAAATTGCACATTTGATTGAAGAAGGACTGGGTGAATAAGAAAAACCGCCTGTTACCGGTTTGGCGGAAAGGAGCTATGCATGATAACGTTATATTTAGTGATTCCATGTTATAATGAAGAACAGGTTTTACCGGAAACGTCAAAACGGCTGAAGGAGAAGATGCAGTCGCTGATGAAAAAAACAAAGATTACGGACAGGAGCCGGGTGGTGTTTGTAGATGACGGCTCAAAGGATCAGACATGGCAGCTGATTGAGCAGCTTCACCGGACGGACAGTCTGTTTTCCGGTGTGAAATTATCCAGAAACCGCGGGCATCAGAACGCGCTGCTGGCAGGGCTTCACTGTGTGCGGGGAAAAGCAGATGCTGTGATTTCCATGGATGCCGATCTTCAGGATGACATTAACGCCATTGACGGGTTTCTTGAAAAGTATCAGGAAGGCTGTGAGGTGGTGTATGGAGTTAGAAGCTCCCGGAAAAAGGATACATTTTTTAAAAAGTTTACGGCAGAAGGATTTTACCGTATGATGAAGTTTATGGGAGCCGAGGTTGTATTTAATCATGCAGATTACCGCCTTTTGAGCAGCCGTGCTCTGGAAGGCTTGTTTGAATTTAAAGAGGTGAATTTGTTTTTGCGGGGGATTGTGCCCATGGTAGGCTATCAAAGCGGTGAGGTGTACTATGAAAGGCATGAGCGGTTTGCCGGTGAGAGCAAATATCCGCTTAAGAAAATGCTGGCACTTGCTTTTGAGGGAATCACATCGCTTTCGATAAAGCCAATCCGTTTTATTATCGGGCTTGGTATTTTGATGTTCGGAGTCAGCATTGTGATGTTGATTTACTTTTTGGTGCAGCATTTTTTTGGACATACCGTCAGCGGCTGGACAAGCCTTATTGTTTCCATATGGGGAATTGGGGGGCTGCAGATGCTCAGCATCGGTGTGATTGGAGAATATATTGGAAAGGTTTATCTGGAAACGAAGGAGCGTCCGCGTTTTATTGTGGATGAATTTTTACATGAGGAAGCATAAAAAAGAAGCTGTGAAGCATTTAAATTATGCCAATTATATATGCAATTCATACAATTTAACAATTTCACAGTGAGCAGGCAGTTGTACAACTCTGTTTCTCTATCAGAGTTTGGGTAATATATACAAAAATGAAGCGACTTCAAAACGCTTTGGAGCGGGATTTTTGTATATATTACCCAAACTCGTCACTCTGAATAAGAGTTCCGCAAATGCCTGTTTTACAATCAGTTTCGTAACAAGCAGCGAAAAGGAGGGCGAAAGATGAAGGTTGCAATTATTCACGACTGGCTGACAATTTATGGGGGCGCCGAGAGCATTATCCGTATTTTGCACGATATGTTTCCGGATGCGCCGATTTATACAACCGTATATGATAAAGATAACATGCCCGGTGATTTTCGGAGAATGGATATACGGACGTCTTATATTCAGAAATTTCCATTTTCCAAGAAAAAGTATACCAATTATCTGCCCTTTATGCCGAGGGCGGTTGAGCAGTTTGATTTATCTGAATATGATCTGGTGATTTCCTCGAGTACCTGCTGTTCCAAGGGGGTTCTGACGGGGGCCAATACCCTGCATATCTGCTATTGCAACACGCCTATGCGTTATGGCTGGGATTTCTATCATGAATACCGTGCAACAAAAGGGTTTCTGTCAAGAATTTTCATAGGCAGCATGATGAAGAAAATCAGAATGTGGGACAGGCTGTCTGCGGACAGGGTAGATACGTTTATTGCCAATTCCAATAATGTGGCGCGGAGAATCCAGAAGCATTACAGAAGAAAATCGACTGTTATTTATCCGCCGGTCCGTACAAAGCTGTTTCAGAAAAGCCGCATCGATGATGGCTTTTATCTGGTGGTATCGCGCCTGGTTCCTTATAAAAGAATTGATCTGGTGGTGGAAGCATTTTCGAAAATGGGGCAGCAGCTCGTCGTACTTGGCTCAGGAAGTGAGTATCAGAGTATTTCTGCCATGGCTGCGCATAATATAAAAATGTTAGGCCGTGTCGATGATGATAAGGTGCTGGATTATATGAAACGCTGCAGGGCTTTTTTGTTTCCGGGCGAAGAGGATTTCGGTATTACGCCGATTGAGGCGCAGGCATGCGGAAAGCCTGTGATTGCCTATGGAAGGGGCGGTGCGCTGGAGACTGTGATTGATGGAAAAACCGGTATATTTTTCTATGAACAGACGGTAAACGATGTGATAAATGCCGTAAGGCGTTTTGAAACGGTGGAGTTTGATGCCGGTGTAATCCGGGAGCATGCGGAGAAGTTCAGCGAAGAGCGGTTTCGTACGGAATTAAAGGATTTTATTGAAAAGGAATACGAGAAATTTGCAGAAGCGAGAAACGGTGGAAGGGTACAATGAAGCGATTTGAAGTAATTATGGCGGGAGGCGGCGGAACAAGGTTCTGGCCCCTGAGCCGAAAAAGACAGCCGAAGCAGCTGCTGAATATTACCGGCGGGGACATTATGCTCAATGAGGCGATTAAGCGGCTGGATTCGCTGGTGGAGCGCGAAGATGTTTACATTGTGACAAATGAAGAACAGCAGAAGCTGTTAAAGGAGCTGCTGGTCGGAGGTATTCCATTTAAAAATATACTGGTGGAGCCGGCGGCGAGAAATACGGCGCCCTGTGTGTTATATGCAGCCAGTGTGCTGAAAAAAGAGCACGGAGACGGGGTGATGTGCGTATTTCCGGCAGACCATCATATCGGAAATCCGTCAGAGTATCAGCGTGTCATTGCCAGGGCGGCTAAGATAGCGGAAGAGACGGAGCAGATTGTTACAATTGGAATCCGGCCGACATTTCCGGCTACCGGATATGGGTATATCAGCCAGGGAGAAGGCTGGGAGAAGGATGTCTGGAAGGTCAGGCAGTTTGTGGAAAAGCCATGTCTGGAAAAAGCAGAGGAATATGTAAAAAGCGGAGAATTTTTTTGGAACAGCGGCGTATTTGTTTTTCGGATATCCACGATTCTAAAAGCGTTTGAGCGCTATCTGCCCGAGATGGCGGGGCAGATGGAGCATTTGATGCAGGCATGGCAGACAGAGCAGTGGGATACCATGCTGAAAGGATTATATCCGCAGCTGCAGAGCATTTCGATTGATTACGGCATTATGGAGCGGGCGGAGCATGTACTGGTCATGGAAGGGGACTATGGCTGGAGCGACGTCGGTAGCTTTGATGCGCTGGATGCGGTATACACGCCTGACGGGCAGAATAACATTTCCATCGGAGAGAGCCTTTTGATTGACAGCAAGGGCTGTATCGTGCGCAGCGAGGAAAAGCTGATTGCACTCATCGGAGTGGAGGATCTTGTGGTTGTGGAAGCCAAGGACGCCATTCTGGTGTGTCCGAAGGCACAGGCACAGGATGCAAAAAGGGCGGTTGAGGCTTTGCAGAGCCAGGGAAAGACACAATATTTATAAGATAGATTGGAGACAGACATGAAACGTGCATTAATTACAGGAATAACCGGACAGGATGGTTCCTATCTGGCAGAGCTTTTGCTGGAAAAGGGATATGAAGTATACGGAATTATGCGCAGAAAAAGTAAAGTGGATTATGGAAATGTGGAGCATCTGACGGGCGATATCCGTCTGCTGTATGGAGACATGTCTGATTTGGTGTCGCTCATTGCAGCGATGCAGGAATCGAAGGCAGACGAGGTTTATAATCTGGCGGCCCAGTCTTTTGTGGCAACTTCCTGGGATACTCCCGTGGGAACAGCGGAAATTGATGCGCTGGGCGTGACAAATATGCTGGAGGCCATTCGCATTGTAAAGCCGAACTGCCGGTTTTACCAGGCGTCCACAAGTGAAATGTTTGGCATGGTGCAGGAGGTTCCGCAGACGGAAAATACGCCTTTTTATCCGCGGAGTCCTTACGGGGTGGCCAAGCTGTACGGACACTGGATTACAAAGAATTACAGGGAAAGCTATGATATGTTTGCCTGTTCCGGAATTTTATTCAATCATGAATCGGAACGGCGCGGCTATGAATTTGTGACAAGAAAAATTACAAGTGCGGCAGCAAAAATAAAATATGGACTTCAGGATAAGCTGGAGCTGGGGAATATGTCGGCGAAGCGGGACTGGGGCCATTCCATCGATTACGTGCGTGCGATGTGGATGATGCTGAATCAGGAGAAGCCGGAGGATTACGTAATCAGTACGGGGGTTGCCCATGAGGTCCGTGAATTTGTGGATCTTGCATTTGACATTGCAGGACTTCCTCTTCGCTGGGAAGGAGAAGGACTCGGGGAAAAGGCGTATGCCAGAGATACCGGAAAGGAACTGGTTTGTGTCAATCCGGCATTTTTCCGTCCTGCGGAGGTGGAGTTTCTGCTTGGAAATTCCTCGAAGGCAGAAAAACAGCTGGGCTGGAAGCCGGAGATTACATTTGAACAGTTAGTGGGCAGGATGGTCAGCCATGACATGAAGCTGACAGAGCAGGAGTTGCAGGAACGGTGAGAATTTTAATAACAGGTGCGGCAGGGTTCGTCGGAACGCATTTAATTGCAGCTTTGCAGGAAAAGAAAAAAGGCTGCGAGTTATTTGCGTGGACGAAGGAGGAACAGGAGGCAGAAAGCGTGCGTTTGGACAGAGCGCACGTCTTTGTTGTTGATATTACAAAAAAGGAGCAGGTCCGGAAGGCATTGCAGCAGATTCGGCCGGATGAAGTGTATCATCTGGCGGCGCAGAGCTCCGTCGGGTTATCGTGGAAAATGCCGGAATTCACCTATGAGGTCAATGTCATGGGAACCCTTCATCTGCTGGAAGGATTAAAGGACATTGCAAAAGAGGCAAATGTTTTGCTGGTTGGTTCCGCCGAGCAGTATGGAAAGGTGCTTGCAGAGGAACTGCCGATTGCGGAGGACCGTCAGCTGCAGGGTGTGAACCCCTATTCGATTTCAAAAATGACACAGGAGCTGATGGCGAAGCTGTATGTGCAGAATTTTGGAATGCATCTGGTTCTGGTGCGTGCATTTAACCATATTGGCCCGGGACAGTCCACGCGGTTTGTTATCCCCGACTGGTGCAGCCAGATTGTCCAGATTGAGCAGGGAAAAAAAGAACCGGTGCTGAAGGTAGGAAATATTCAAGTCAAACGGGATTTCACGGATGTCAGGGACATTGTAAGCGCTTACATGCAGCTGATCAGTAAGGGAATCCCGGGCGAGGTTTACAATGTCGGGAGCGGGACAAGCCACAGTCTGAAAGAGGTATTGGAAAAAATAATAAAGTCCAGCCGGACAAAAGGAATTGTGTATGAGACGGATTTACAGAAGCTTCGTCCGGCAGATGTGGAGGAGCTCAGGGCAGATATCGGGCGGCTCAGGGAGGTAACGGGATGGAAGCCTGTGTATACTCTGGAGCAGTCTGTTGTGGATATTTTGGAGGAAATGCGAAGCAGGTGATGGGATGGAAAAGGTAAAAAAGCTCTTAGAGGAGACGTTAGGCGGACAATTTTTGAGAATGACCATCAGCAATCCGCGAAAGAAAGGTGAAATATCCAAAATAAAAATACATCCGGTGCTGATAAAGGGAGAGCTGTATTATCAGGAGGAGAGACTGCAGGGGACACAGGCGTTTCATAAAAATTTTCCTTATGAAGAAAAAGAAGCAATGGTCGAGCGGATTGCCAGTCTGATGGCGGATTTTAAACAGATAGAATGGGAAACACAGGATATGCGGTATCAGGGATTTGTGAATAAAAAACAGCAGGCATCGGTCCGGAAGGCACAGAAAAGTGCGGAAATGCAGGAGTCTTCCGGCGGAATGCAGCAATTTTCCCATAACCGGAAAAAACAATATCTGCTGGAGGAGGGAACATGTGCTGATTTTCTGGTAGAGCTCGGAGTGATGACAAAGGATGGAAAAGTGGTAAAGAAAAAATACGACAAATTTCGGCAGATTAACCGTTTTCTGGAGTTTATCGACGACGTCAGAGAAGCGCTCCCGAAAGACCGCGGGCTGACTATCATTGATTTTGGCTGCGGCAAATCTTATCTTACGTTTGCCATGTACTATTATTTTCACAGGCTGCGCGGGCGTGATGTGAGAATTATCGGACTGGATTTGAAGCAGGATGTTATTTCACACTGTAATGCGTTAGCCGGAAAGCTTGGGTATGACGGGCTGCAGTTTCTGCATGGCGATATTGCGGATTACAGCGGTGTGGACAGGGTGGATATGGTCGTTACGCTCCACGCCTGTGATACGGCGACGGACTATGCGCTTGCCAGGGCGGTGGAATGGGATGCAGGTGTGATTTTGTCAGTGCCGTGCTGCCAGCATGAGTTAAACCGCCAGATGCGAAGCGACATTTTAGCCCCGCTGTTTCGTTATGGACTCATAAAAGAGCGGACGGCTGCCTTATTTACGGATGCCCTGCGGGCACAACTGTTAGAGCAGCAGGGATATCAGGTGCAGGTGCTGGAATTTATTGATATGGAGCATACCCCGAAAAATATTTTAATACGCGGAGTGAAGAGGCATGGAAAGAGAAAAAATTGGGAAGAGTACGAAATGTGCAGGGATTTTTTGCACGCGGATTTAACGCTGGAGAAATTATTGAGGTAAGATTGTGGAAGAACGTAATAAAAAATTTAAATTAATTCTAAATGTTGTTGTGCGGCCGATTGTGCTGATAGCGGTTTTTATCGGGGCGTTTTTTGGAGGAGCGGCGATTATGAACCGGAACAATCAGGGCGTGACTGCGGAGATGGCGGATTGCACATTTCCAACAATAACAGCCCAGTATCAGGGAATTCAGGTGAACCGCATGTACGGGTATGCAAGGCAGATGGATGCGGGAACCATCCGGCCGGGCCTTACGCTTTTAGATGAGCACAACAAGCTTCCGATTCAGATACAGACATTCGGGACAGAGGTCAAAGCCATCCATTATGAGGTGCGCAGCCGGGATATGGAGCGGTTGGTGGAAAAGATGGATATTGAGGAATTTCAGGAAATAGAAGGCAGGATTGACCTCTATCTTGAAATCAAGGATCTGTTAGAGGAAAAGGAGGAATACTGTCTCTTAATACAACTGGATATCAGGGGGAATCAGAGTGTTTATTATTATGCGCGGATACGGAAGGACAATGGTTCCTATGCCAGAAAGTATCTTGACTTTTCCACAGAGTTTCATAATAAGACGTTCAGCAAAGACAATGAGGAAGGGATTGTCCGATATCTGGAGTCGAACAATGAGGGAGATAACAGCAGCTTCCACTCCGTAAATATCCATTCCAGCTATGACCTGGTCACCTGGGGCAGTCTGGAAATTCTCGATAAAAAGGATTTGGACATTTCCCTGAAGGAAATCAATGAGCAGACGGGAATTGTAACCCTCGATTATACGGTGGTGCTGAAGAACTCTTCGGATGAATCGCAGTATTATCATGTAAATGAGTATTACCGGCTCCGCTATACGGACGACCGGATGTATCTGCTGGATTTTGAGCGGTCCATGAACCAGTATTTTAACATTGACCATAAGGTGATTTATTCGACAGCGGTCCAGCTTGGCATTACCGGGAGTGATATAGAGCATAAAGGGACAGCGGACGGTAAAAAAGTGTGCTTTTCCCAGGAGGGCGAGCTGTTTTCGTATAACAGCTCTGAGCACAGTATGGCAAAGGTGTTTGGGTTTTGGAAAGATGAGGGGGATGTCCGCTACCGCAATCTTGAGCATGACATTAAGATCATCAATGTCGATGAAAAAGGAAATACGGATTTTGTGGTGTATGGCTATATGAACCGCGGAATACACGAAGGAAAAGTGGGTGTCAGCGTATGCCATTATGACTGTCTGACAAATGCAACGCAGGAATATGCATTTCTGGAGTCGGACAGCGCCTATGAGGTGTTAAAGCAGGAAGTGGGCGAGCTGGTTTACTTAAACGGCAGCGGACAGTTTTATATTCATCTGAAAAATGACATTTACCAGATTGACATGAACACGAGGAAGGTAAAGGTACTGGCGGAAGATATCACGATGAGTGAATTTGCCGTATCCGCTGATAACACGCTGCTTGTCATTCAGAAAGAAAAGGAGTTAGTTTCATCTAATCAACTGCTGTTTCTAAATCTGAAAACCGGAAAACAGAAGACGATTAAGAGCAGCGAGGGGGAATGTATCCGTCCGATGGGATTTATAAAAAATGATTTTATTTATGGATATGCGAAAGCGGAGGATCTGCGGCAGGATGCCAATGGACAGACGCTGTTTCCGATGTACCGGATTGTCATTGAAAACAGTAAGGGTGAGGTAAAAAAGACTTATGAACCGGCAGGGATTTATGTTTATTCCTGGAGTATTGAGGAAAATGTTCTGCAGATGAACCGCTGGACAAAAAGTCCGGACGGCTACAGTTATGCTGCCGTTGCGTCTGACCAGATTATCCACAATGCCGGCAGGGAGAAAAGCGGGGTAATTTTAAAATCCATCACAACAGAAAAGCGCCGCAAAGAGTATCAGCTGGATTTTGGATTTTCGCTTTCTACCCGTAAAAAGAAATGTCTGCGTCCGAAGGAAGTGCTGCTTGAAAATGTGACAAGTATTTTGCTCGGGCAGGAACAGCTCAAAGCGGAACGCTATTATGTATATACAAAAGGGAAACTGGAAAATATGTATATAAGTGCCGCGGAGGCAATTGCATATGCAGATGAGACGGCGGGGGTTGTAGTCAATCAGAGTCAGGAATATGTGTGGGAACGCATCAGGCGCCGGACGCAGCAGCAGATATCTGGAATCGAAGTGCTTTCTACGTCCTCCGGCAGTTCCTCGCTGGAGGCCTGTATGTTATCGCTTTTGCATTATAATGAAAACGGGACAGACCCGCGGCCGCTGTTTGAACAGGGAATGTCGGCGCTGTCGGTGCTGCAGCAGGAATTGGGAATCAGCCGTGTGCTGAATCTGACTAACGTTCCTCTTGATAAGGTTCTGTACTGTATTGACAGGGGGTATCCGGTGCTGGCGCTTACAAACACGGGGAATTATGTGATTCTGGATGGATATAATGAGCTCAATACAATTGTGATGGACCCGGTAAAGGGTACCAACGGATATATCGGCATGAACGACAGCCGTGCCATATTTGAAGGGGCCGGAAACCAGTTTATCGCCGTCATACCCAAATAAAACCGACGAAAAACAGAACGCACGTTCTGCATATAAGGAAGTCATAAGGAAAACAACCCGCATCTGCGGGAGAAAAGAGGTTAGATATGGATGAGAGAATCAAACAGTTAGCGCATAATCTTGTGCATTATTCCTGTAAGGTGAAGGAACATGATAAAGTGTATATTCACTTTATAGGAGAGTCAACAAGGGATCTGGCAAGGGCTGTCATAAAGGAAGTTTACCAGGCGAATGGCGAGCCGTTTCCGCATTATACGAACCAGGAAGTGCAGCGTGAAATGCTTTTGAACTGTACAAAAGAGCAGCTGAAGCTTATGGCAAAGACGGATTGTGCGGAAATGTCAAAGATGGACTGCTATATCGGCATCAGGGGAACGGATAATGTTTCGGAATTATCTGATGTTCCTGCTGATAAGATGGCATTATATGAGAAATATTATTCCACGCCGGTGCATCATGATATTCGTGTGCCAAAGACACGCTGGGTGGTGCTGCGTTATCCGAACAGCGCCATGGCGCAGCTTTCAAATATGAGTACAGAGAAGTTTGAGGATTTTTATTTCAACGTATGTAATCTGGATTATTCGAAGATGGACCGGGCGATGAAGTCGTTAGTGGATTACATGGAACGTACAGACAAGGTGCACCTGACAGGCCCCGGGACGGATTTGACTTTTTCGATTAAAGATATACCGGCAATTCCGTGTGCCGGTGAGCTGAATATTCCGGACGGTGAGGTATTTACGGCTCCGGTTAGGGATTCTGTCAACGGGAAAATCACATACAATGCGCCAAGTCTTTATCAGGGATTTACCTATGAAAATATCTGCCTGGAATTTGTAGACGGAAAAATTGTAAATGCAACGGCCAACGATACAAAACGCATTAACCAGGTATTTGATACGGACGACGGCGCGAGATATATAGGAGAATTTGCAATTGGTGTGAATCCATATATATTGAATCCGATGAAAGACATTTTATTTGATGAAAAAATTATGGGTTCCATTCATTTTACACCCGGCAAC